>CAZTWH010000030.1:0-7675 GCA_964617575.1 uncultured Dehalococcoidia bacterium | reverse complement strand
GACATCATCGGGGTAGTGGCGGTATCCGACGAGGTTCTGTCCTCTGAGGAGCATTTGGAGGGGTGTTTTTTTAATAAGTTTTTTGAGCTTTCTGAGTCTTTCCCAGGGGTCTTCTCCGAGGTATCTTATACATGTATCGAAGGTTGCTCCCCCCCATACTTCCATTGAGAAGAAGCCCACCTTATCCATATCCTCGGCTATTTTCTCTATATCCTCCATTTTCAGTCTTGTTGCTATATTTGACTGGTGGGCGTCCCTCAGGGTTGTATCCGTTATTCTTATTTTGTTTTTATGGGGACTATTCTTCTCTGCCATAGCATCCTCATCAGCATTATTTCCTGTCTTCCGGATGAAGCCCATTCCCCTGACCTTTTCATATTCCCTCCTTACACCGGGATATTTCCGTGCTTCTTCGGTGGTCTTGTCTCCCTCTTATTCATAAGGAGCCTCAGGGCTCTTATTATTTTCTTCCTTGTCTCCCTCGGTTTTATTACCTCGTCCACATATCCCCTTGATGCCGCTACATACGGGTTGTAGAAGGATTCCCTGTATTCCTTCAGTTTCTGTTCCCTCAGTTCCTCGGGATTTTCTGCTTTCTCAAGCTCCTTTCTGTAGATTATGGGTATTGCCCCCTCGGCTCCCATAACCGCTATTTCGGCTGTTGGCCATGCGTACACTATATCCGCCCCGAGCTCCCTTCCGCACATAGCCATATATGCCCCGCCGTATGCCTTTCTTGTTATGAGGGTTATCTTCGGAACCGTCGCCTCCGAGTAGCACCAGAGGAGTTTTGCCCCGTGTCTTATTATCCCCGTCCATTCTTGGTCAACCCCGGGGAGGTAGCCGGGGACATCCGCTATTGTTATGAGGGGTATATTGAAGCAGTCGCAGAATCTTATAAACCTTGTCGCCTTATCGGATGCGTTCACATCCAGGCATCCCGCGAGATAGGAGGGCTGGTTCGCTATTATTCCCACGACCATTCCCCCCATTCTCGCGAAGCATGTTATTATGTTCTGGGCGTAATGCTGATGGGGCTCCAGTATTTTCCCGTCATCGACTATGGACCTTATAATTCTTTTCATATCGTATGCCCTTTTCGGGTTATCCGGTATGAGGTCGTCGAGCTCAGGGGCCTCCCTATCCGGGCTATCCTCAGGCTCCACAAAGGGCGGGTCCTCCATATTGTTTGATGGGAAGTAGGATAGAAGCTCCTTTGCTATTTTTATAGCCTCCTCATCGTTGTCTGCGGCGAAGTGGGCTACACCGCTTTTCTTATTATGGACCATGGCTCCGCCGAGCTCCTCAAATGTTATTTCCTCCCCCGTCACTTCCTTTATGACCGCGGGTCCTGTTATGAACATGTAGCTTGTTTTCTTCACCATTATTATGAAATCCGTCATGGCGGGCGCATATACGGCACCCCCCGCGCACGGCCCCATTATTATTGAGATTTGGGGTATAACGCCGGATGATATGGCGGTTCTGTAGAAAACCTGTCCGTACCCTGAAAGGGCATCAACACCCTCCTGTATCCTTGCTCCTCCAGAGTCATTCATTCCGATTATGGGCACGCCTGATCTCAGGGCGAGCTCCTGTATTTTCGCTATCTTTTTGGCATGCATCTCACCAAGGGTTCCCCCCATGGATGTGAAGTCCTGTGAGAAAGCGCATACGGGTCTTCCATCGACAAGACCGTAGCCCGTTACAACCCCCTCTCCGGGGACGAAAACCTTATCCATCCCGAGGAAGGTGCACCTGTGTCTCACAAAAACATCCGTCTCCTCAAATGTCCCCGGGTCGAACAGAAGCTCGATTCTCTCCCTCGCCGTGAGCTTCCCCGCCCTGTGCTGTTTCTCTATAGCCTGCGGTCCTCCCATCCCCCTTTCCCTTTCAAGCCTCTCCTCAAGTTCCCTTATCTTATCCTTTGTCGACATATTCTCCCCCTATAATCTTCTTAGCCCTCTCAAATATGGGTCTGTCCACAGCTATGCCGTCAACAACGGCAACCCCCGAGCCCCTCTTCATAACATCCATATAAGCCTCAACTATCCTCCTCGCCCTCTCTACCTCCTCTGGCGATGGCTTCAGTATCTCCTTCACGGGCTCTATCTGGGATGGATGGATGAGCATCTTCCCGTAAAAGCCGAGTTTCTTTATAAGAATGGTCTCCTTCTTTAGCCCTTCTGTATCCCTGTAGTTGACATAGGGCGTGTCATACGGCATAACGCCACAAGCCCTCGCCATCATCGCCATATAAGCCCTCGGGAATAAAAGCTCAAGCCCATCCTCGGACCTTTCCCCTCCTGTGCTCAGAAGATAATCATCCGCCCCGAAAGCTATGCCCACAACCTTATCGGAAGCCTTCCCTATCTCATAGGTTCTCATAACACCCTCGGGGGACTCAACCCAAGGGAGAAACTTTACATCAAAACCTTTTATTTTCTCATCTATAAGCTTTATCTCCTCAGGTGAATTTATCTTGGGTATCGTTATACCGAACAAACCTTCCTTGAGCACGGAGGAAAGCTCATCTTCAAGGAGACCCGTATCCGGGTGATTTATCCTGACAAACAAAAACTTGCCCTCCCAGAGGTCGGGTCTTACATAGCTTGAAACTATCTCCCTCGCCCTCCCCTTCTCCTCATACGGAACCGAATCCTCAAGGTCGAGGATTATACCCTCGCACGGAAGCTCCATAGCCTTCCTTATCCTGTCCTCCCTGTTTCCCGGGACGAAGAGAAGAACCCTCGGAAGAAGCTCCATCTCCTAAAAATTATTCCACATTATAGAAATCGAGGTCAATAGATTTTATTATTTAGGGGGATGGAACTCACATGGGAGAGGACCCGAATAATGGGGATAATAAATATGAGCCCCGATTCCTTCTCCGGGGACGGAATTTCATCCCCCCGCGAAGCTCTCCTAAGGGCTGAGAGGATGGTAAAGGAAGGCGCGGATATTATAGATGTGGGGGGAGAGTCAACAAGACCGGGCGCGGAGCCGATCTCTGTTGATGAGGAGCTCGAAAGGGTTATACCCGCCGTAAAACTTCTTTCAAAGGAGCTCCCCGTTCCGATAAGCGTCGACACCTATAAATACGAGGTAGCCCTCGAGGCGATAAGGGCGGGCGCCCGCATCATAAATGATGTGTGGGGTTTAAGGAAGGATGAGAGGCTCGCGGAGCTATCAGCATCCTTCAGGGTCCCTATAATCCTCACGGAGAACCACAGGGAAATGGAGTTCAAAAAATTCTTCCCCGAGCTTATAGATAGCATGAGATGGAGCATAAAGAAGGCGGAAAGTATGGGCGTAGACCCATCGCTCATAATAGTTGACCCGGGTATAGGTTTCGGGAAGACCCATGAGCAGAACTTCGAGATAATAAGAAGGCTGGATGAGATTAAAAGGGAGCTAAAAAAACCCGTCTTAATAGGTCCATCACGAAAATCATTTATAGGATATGTCCTCGACCTCCCCCCCGAGGAGAGGCTGGAGGGAACAATCGCAGCGATATCAATAGGGATATTCAAAGGCGCGGATATAATAAGGGTGCACGATGTCAGGGAGGCAAAAAGGGCGGCGAAGATATCGGAAGCCATCAGAGGTTCTCCTCTCCTTAGGCTCAAATCTTGGTGATAGGGAGGAAAATCTGAAAAAAGCCCTAAAACTTCTGGAGGAGAAGGGGAAAATATTAAAGCTCTCCTCAGTCTATGAAACAGAGCCGATGGAGAAGAAATGTCAGCCCTATTTTCTGAATATGGCTGTGAAGCTCGAAACAGAACTTGGACCAAAAGAGCTTTTAAGCTTCATAAAAAACATAGAGAGGAGATTGGGGAGGGAGGAGGGCGAAAGATACGGTCCGAGACTTATAGATATAGACATCCTCCTCTATGAAGGGCTTGAGGTAAAGGAGAAGGACCTCGAGATACCCCATCCCAAGTTGCCCGAAAGAGCCTTTTACCTGGTACCCCTTCTTGAAATAGAGCCCGAGATAGAGCACCCTAAATTCGGGAAAATAAAAGCCCTCCTCGAGGGGGCGAAAGGGGGCGTGGAAAAATGGGATTCTTTGAAATAACCGTTTTCGATGAATTCGATGCAGCCCACTTCTTAAAGGACATGGGGAAATGCGAGGAGCTTCACGGACATAGATTTAAGGTCGGAGTATGGGTGAGGGCTGAAAAACTCGATGAAAGGGGAATAGCCTTCGACTTCCGGGAGCTGAAAAAACTCCTTCGCTCCGTCGTGGAGGAGCTCGACCATAAACTCTTAAACGACATCCCCTTCTTCAAAAATAAAAGCCCCTCCTCAGAAAATATAGCCCTCTTCATATACGAAAGACTCAAAAACCTTCCCATCCATAAAATAGAGGTCTGGGAATCACCCACAAGCATTGTCTCCTTCTACCCCTGATCCTTCTTCTCCTCCCTCGCTATCACCATGTTGAAACCTATCCAGAAAATAAGGGCTAAGGCTATAAGAAAGCCTATTATAACAGGAACCGCAATAGCCCAGAAGGACCAGGGACTCCCCGAAACAAGACCGAAAATAAAAAGAGCAAAAAGAATAAAACTTGTAAAACAAAGGAAAAAACCCCAGATCTTCGTCCTCATCCCCCCTATTATAAACACAAAATAACCCCCTTGACAACCCAGCCATAACCCTTTATAATGTTAGACGAGGCTAACAATGTTAGAGGAGGGAAATGAGGGGGAGGAGTTTAGAGGATTATCTTGAGGCTATAGCTTCGCTTGAGGCTGAGGGTGGGGTGGTTAGGGTTAGGGACATAGGGAAATTTTTGGGAGTGAAGATGCCTTCTGTTGTGAAGGCTTTGAAGAAGCTTTCCTCCGGTGGACTGGTGGAGCATGAGAGGTATGGTTATGTAAGGCTTACGGATATGGGGAGGGAGGTTGCTCGTGATATTATGGAGAGGCACAGGGTTCTTCGTGGATTTTTTGAGGAGGTTTTGGGTGTTAGTTCCGAGGTTGCTCAGGAGGATGCCTGTGGGATGGAGCATTTTTTGAGTGAGGAGGGGCTTAAAAAACTTTCTCTTTTTATGAAATTTATTATGGAGTGTCCGAAGGGTGAGCATCCTTTTATTCGTAATTTCAGGAGGTTTGTCGTGAGCGGTGAGAGGTGTATTTGCGGTTGCGATAGGGGGGAGAGATGATAAAGAGGCTTAGGGATATGGAGCCTGGTGAGAGGGGGAGGATTATAAAGGTTGGTGGAGCTTTAAGGAGGAAGCTTCTTGACATGGGCTTGACATCGGGGGTTTCGGTTGAGGTTGAGAGGGTTGCCCCCCTTGGGGATCCTATAGAGGTCAAGGTGAGGGGTTATCATCTTTCCTTGAGGAAGGAGGAGGCTTCTTCCGTGGAGGTTGAGGTTGAATGAGAGAAGGTCCATTAGCCTTTTTTGAGCCAGGGAGAGAGGTTGAGGTTGTGGGTTTCAGGGCGGGCTTTGGTCTTCAGAGGAGACTTGCGGAGATGGGGATTTACCCGGGGGTGAGGCTAAGGGTTATAAATTCGGGACCCGGTCCCGTTCTTATAGGGATGGGGGGTGGGAGGCTCGCCCTCGGGAGGGGTGTTGCTATGAAGATATGGGTGAGGGAGATATGAAGGAGATAAAAGTCGCTTTAGCCGGGAATCCCAATTCGGGGAAGACGACCCTTTTCAACAACCTTACGGGGGCGAGGCAGCATGTTGGGAACTGGCCGGGGGTAACGGTGGAGAAAAAGGAGGGGACCTGCACCTACAAGGATTATCTTATAAAGGTGGTGGACCTTCCGGGGGTTTACAGCCTCACCGCCTATTCTATAGATGAGCTTATTGCCCGTAATTTCATTGTTGAAGAGAAGCCTGATGTCGTGGTGGACATTGTTGATGCCACAAATCTTGAGCGGAATCTCTACCTCACCGTGCAGCTTCTTGAGCTCGGGGCTAAGGTTGTAATGGCGCTTAATATGATGGATGAGGCTGTAAGCCGGAATCACCATATAGATGTGAAGAAGCTCTCCGAGCTTCTTCGGATACCGGTAGTTCCCACGGTAGCCAACCGCAATCAGGGGACAAAGGAGCTCCTCGAGGCTATTATAGCTGTGGCTGAGGGTAGGGAGGAGGTTGGGGGGATAAGGATAAACTACGGGAAGGAAATAGAGGATGAGATCGCGGAGCTTGAGAAGCTTATCTCAACAACCTCTCTCGCGCTTAAATACCCTCCCCGCTGGCTTGCGATAAAGCTTCTGGAGAATGATGAGGAGGTTATAAAGAAGATCCAGGGGGTGAAGGCATGAATGAGATCCTTGAGGCGAAGGAGCGAAGCCTGAGACATCTTCGCAGTATCTACGGAGATGAGGCGGAGACTGTCATCGCCGAGGCGAGGTATGGCTTTATAAGCGGACTCGTAAAAGAGGTGGTGCGCCGTCCTGCTGTTGAGAGGCTTACCCTTTCAGACAGGATAGACAAGGTTGTCATCAACCGGTGGCTCGGGATACCCATTTTCCTTGCCATAATGTATGGTGTTTTTGAGTTCACATTTAAGGTCTCGGCTCCGCTCATGGACTGGATTGATGAGGGATTTGGATGGCTGGGCGGGAAGGCGGCATCTCTTGGAGGATGGTGGGGCTCCCTTCTGGGAGATGGGATAATCGGGGGGGTAGGCTCGGTGCTGGTCTTCATTCCCCCTATCTTCCTCCTCTTTTTAGCCCTCTCCTTCCTTGAGGATCTGGGGTATCTTGCCCGGGCTGCCTTCGTCATGGACAGGGTGATGCACAAGGTTGGGCTTCACGGGAGGTCTTTCATTCCCATGTTGCTGGGTTTCGGTTGTAATGTTCCGGCGATCATGGCTACCCGTGTGATAGAGAATCCGAAGGACAGGCTCGCCACAATCCTTATAAATCCCCTTATGTCCTGCGGGGCTCGCCTTCCGATTTATGTGCTGCTCGCCGGAGCCTTCTTCAGCGCCCATCGGGGTCTTGTGGTTCTTTCGATGTATCTCATAGGTATTGTTCTGGCTATTATCATGGCTCTTATTCTCCGGAGATGGGTTCTTCCCGGTCCGAGCGGGCATTTCGTCATGGAGCTTCCGCCCTATCGCATTCCGACGCTAAAAAGTGTTCTTATTCACACCTGGGAGCGGGGGAAGGTCTTCCTCATCCGTGCGGGCTCTATCATCTTCGGCGTGTCGGTCCTTGTCTGGCTCCTTAACTACACCGGCGCCCTGGAGCCCATAGGGAGGGCTCTGGCTCCGGTTCTCGCCCCCTGCGGCTTCGGGCAGTGGCAGGCGGCGGTGGCGCTCATCTTCGGCTTCCTCGCCAAGGAGACGGTTGTTGGGACGCTCGGGACGCTCTTCGCAGGAGCCGAGGAGGTTGGGGGGCTGGGTCATATAATCGGATTTGAGCTTGGCTGGAATCCCCTTATCGCCTTTGCCTTCATGGTCTTCTGCCTCATCTATATCCCTTGCATGGCAACCATAGCTGTCATAAGAAGGGAAACGGGCTCCTGGAAATGGACGGCTTTCGCAGTTCTTTACCTCATAGCGCTCGCATGGGTCGTGGCTGCGCTCATCTATCAGATAGGAAGGTTATTCATCTAAGGGGGGATGATGAAGAAGATTATAGCTTCGGTGCTTTGTGTTCTTGTTCTCTTCCTTTCGGCAAGCTATGCCCTCGCCCATGTTC
>CAZTWH010000029.1:0-7778 GCA_964617575.1 uncultured Dehalococcoidia bacterium | reverse complement strand
ACCTTATAGGTTATGAGGATGGGACGGAGGAGGGGAGGAGGGAGATGATGGAGAGGACTCTTTATATCCTGAAACTCGTGGACAGAGGGGATCGGGGGAGAAAATATCCCCTTTGAGCTTCGCTCTCGCAAAACACCCTCCTCTACATATTTTTGATATGGGACAGCTTCTGCACGGCTCCCCAAGCTCGGGATTTGAAAGGGCTCTCATGAGGGGATGATTTTCAGCCTCCCTCCACGCCTCAATAACATCCCTCCCCCTTATATTCCCCAGAACTTCATCGAGAACATCGCAGAGGAGTATGTTCCCCGAGGGTGAAATATCCATGTCCTCCGAAACCCTACAGGAGCCAGCATGGGAGAATTTCGACCTTATAAGATATCTCGCGAACGGTGTGCACCAGAAAGATACCCTGAATTTCTCCTCCTCCGCAACCCTGTCAACCTCCCTTATCATGTAAACCATCTCCTCCGGGGAAGGTGATAGCTCATATCCCATAACGGGTATAAAGCAAGCTCCCGCCCCTCCCCTCCCCTTCACCATCCTCACTATCTCCGGGGCTTCCCTGTAATTTCTGGAATTTATCGCCGTTATCGTGGCGAAGGATATTTCGCGTTTCTTTAGGTTTTCCATGGCTTTCATAACGATATCCCATGTCCCGAAGCCCCTCAAGAACTCGTGGGTCTCGGGTGATGCCCCGTCGAGGCTTAAGAAAATGAATACTCCTTCTATTCTCTTCAAAACCCCTTCATCCATGAGGGGAAACCCGTTTGTTACTATGCTTGTGCTCAGCCCCTCTCTTTTCAGAGCCTCTACGAGCCTGTCCCAGCCGGGGTACAGGAAAACCTCCCCTCCCGTGAGACCCACATGACCGACCCCTGCCCTCCCGAGACTTTCGACCAATCTCAAAGCCTCATCTATCCCCATCTCCTCCTCCCCCCTGAACCTTTTAGCGTAGCAGTGGGGACAGGAGAGGTTGCATTTCCCCGTGAGAATCCATATAAAGAGATCAGGACCCATAATTGCCCCGAAGCCTCGAGTAATTTCCCAACTTATGATAGCATAAATTTGGGATGGAGATTATACCCGCTATAGATATAAAGTCGGGGAGGTGCGTGAGGCTTGTAAGGGGGGATTTCGAGAGGGAGGAGGTCTTCTCCGACGACCCCACACGGGTCGCTATAAAATGGGCTTCCTTCGGCGCGAAAACCCTCCATGTTATAGACCTCGACGGCGCAAAATACGGAGAGCCCAAGAATCTCCATATCCTCGAGGATATAAGGAAAAGAACGGGTCTTCATATCCAGTTCGGAGGGGGGATAAGGAATCTATCATCCATCGAGATGGCTTTCAAGAAGGGCGCGACAAGGGTTATTCTGGGAACAGGCGCGCTTCATCACGAGCTTATAAAGGAGGCTGTTAAAAGGTGGGGGGAGGGGATAATGGTTGCCATAGACAGCGAGGATGGGGTGGTGAAGGTGAGGGGGTGGACGGAGAAAACGGATGTGAGGGCTGAGGAGCTCCTCCTCAAAATGTCCTCCCTCGGGATAAAAACCTTCCTCATAACGGATATAAAAAGGGACGGAACATTAACTTCGCCCAACTTCGAGCTCATAGAGAGGATAGTATCCCTCGGGGATTTCAAAATAATAGCGTCGGGCGGGATATCCAAGATAGAGCATATAAAGAGGCTCGGGGAGATGGGTGTATACGGGGCTGTTCTCGGCATGGCTCTTTACAAAGGTCTTATAGATATAAAGGAGGCGATAAAGGTGGGTGAGAGCTATGGTTCCGAAGTTTGATGACAGGGGGCTCGTCCCCGCTATAGTTCAGGGCGAGGATGGGGAAGTTTTGATGCTTGGATATATGAACAGGGAGGCGTGGGAGCTCACATTGAAAACGGGCGAGGTATGGTTCTACTCAAGGTCGAGGAAGGAATTATGGCACAAGGGCGAGACCTCCGGAAACAGGCTTATAGTTAGGGAGATAAGGCTCGATTGCGATGAGGATGCGGTTCTCCTCAAGGTCAAACCATTGGGTCCCGTTTGTCATACGGGTGAGAGGAGCTGTTTCTTCAGGAAGGTTTATCAAGGGAAATAGCCTCACGGAGGGCTTTTATAGCGACCTCTATCTTCTCATCATCAGGCTCCCTCGTCATGAAGAATTGAAGAACGGAGAGGGGCTTAAGGAGGAGGGAGAGGAACCTGTTTTTTGCCGAAAACCTTATTATCTCATAGCTCAATACCGCTATCAGGGGGAATATAACAATTCTCTCAGCCAACCTCACTGGCAGGGAGCCTTTCCCTAAAAACGGGAAAACAATGAGGGCTATTATGAATACGAGGAGAATAAAACCCGTCCCGCATCTCATGTGGAAGACGGAAAAAGGCTTAACCTTATCCCTGGACAGCTCCTCGCCGTGCTCGTATGCGTTTACCACCTTATGCTCAGCGCCATGGTATGCCAAAACCTCCTTTATAGAGGGTATGAGGGTTATGGCTCCGAGGTAGAGAAGGAAAATCAGGATTCTTAAAAGACCGTCCAGGAGGTTTCCCCAGAGGGGGGTTAGCTCGAACATCCTCTCCAGAAAACCGGCTAAAAAAAGAGGGAGGATTATAAAAAGGGCTATACCGAGGAAAATTCCCACCAGGAGGGATAGATACCAGAAACCCTTCCCCACCTCCTCCCCCTCATCCCTCGCGAGCACATCCGCCGATAGCATGAGCGCCTTTATGCCGAGATATGCCGTCTCGATAAGGACAACAAAACCCCTTATAAGGGGAAACCTTCTCCACCTCGAGAAAAAGCTAGGGATGGGCTCCTTAAATACAGAAATATCTCCATTTAAACGACGGAGGGCGACAACCATATACTGTCGCCCCCTTATCATTACGCCCCTTATTACAGCCTGTCCGCCGTAGTAAAATTCCCTCAATCCTTTATCCCATATCTCCTCTTGAACTTCTCAACCTGACCGGCGGTGTCAACTATCCTCTCCTCCCCTGTGAAAAAGGGATGACATTTGCTGCATACCTCCACCTTGAGGACAGGCTTGGTTGAACCGACGGTGAAAGTATTACCGCAGGCGCATATAACCTTGGCTTCAGGATACCATTCGGGATGAATCCCCTTCTTCATGAACTCACCTCCATGGGATAGACGCTCACCTTCTTCTTCCCCTTCCTCGCCCATTCGAATTTAACCACTCCATCTATAAGGGCGAAGAGGGTGTAATCCCTCCCGAGACCCACATTCTTCCCGGGAAGGAACCTGGTCCCCCTCTGCCTCACTATGATATTCCCCGCCCTAACAACCTCCCCATCAAACTTCTTAACCCCGAGCCTCTTCGATATGCTATCTCTTCCGAGCTTCGTTGTCCCTCCAGCCTTCTTGTGAGCCATCCCTTCACCCCCTTATCTCCTCTATAAGTATCCTCGTGTAAGGCTGACGATGTCCCTTCTTCCTTCTGTATCTCACCTTCGGCTTATATTTGAAAACTATTATCTTCTCACCCTTGCCGTGCTCAAGAACTTTAAACTTTATTTTAGCCCCTTCCACATAGGGTGTCCCTATTTTGATATCCCCGTTCCTTACAAGGAGAACCTTATCCGTCTCAACCTCCTCCCCCACATCATAGGGGAGAAGCTCTACATCTATAACATCCCCCTCCTTCACCTTGTACTGCTTCCCGCCTATCTCGAAGACAGCATACATCCTTATAGATTATCCCTTCAAACTGGGCAGGTGTCAAGACCTTTTTCTCAGGACGAGGAAGAACAGAAGAAGACCCCCTGCCATCCACATAAAACCTATATTCCTTCCGAAGGGCTGGCTCACGAGGATCACGATCCATATGGCGAGGGTGGCGATGGCACCTATCACACAGAATACGGGTATTTTTTTACCTTTTACATTCACATTGGGTCTTACAAGGAATGGTCTTTCAAGCTCTGGCTCCTTCACCCTGAGGGCTATTATTGAGAGGTAAGCTATTATAAAGGAGAAGAGGACGGCGAATGTATAAAGGGCACCGAGGTCGGCGAAGAGTCTGGGAACCCAGTATCCCGGTATGAGAATGAGAATGGCCACTATTGAGAAGAAGACTATGGATGCGTAAGGAGTTCCGAATCTCGGATGGATCTTATTTAGGAAGGAGGGGAGAAGACCGTAATTCCCCATCGCGAAGCTGAGCCTTGATATCCCTATGAGACCGGCATTTGTCGCTATGAGGAGTATGGTCGCCGCGAGGAAGGCTACAAGGGGTTTGAAGAAGTTTGAGAGGGGGTGGGGGAGGCTGTGGGCTATCCCCGCGACGGGGTCGCGAGCCCATTCCGTCGCGAGGGTATGGGGTGTCATTGCGGAGAGGGCTATTATTGATATTCCGCTGAAGAGCAGAAGGACCGTAACAACCATGAGCATCATAGCCTTGGGAATCCTCTTCTGGGGCTTCCTCGCCTCCTCAGCCATCTGGGATATGGTGGCTACACCCGTATAGGCGAGGGATGCGAGGGCTATCCCGAAGGCGAGGGATGTGAGGGACGGGAAATTGCCTTCTCCGAACATATTCTGGAAAAGAACCTTGGGGCTGAATAGGAAGATGAATCCCAGAATTACGAGGAGCACCTGAGTTGTTAGGTCTATGAGAGCTGAACCTATATTAACGAGGGATGTCTCCTTTATTCCTATTATGTTGAGGACCATAAGAAAAAGGACTATTCCTATGGAAAGGGTTGTCCCTACAAGGGGGCTCTCCTTGAATGGTGCCCAGAAGAACCCGAGGTATGGGGATATGGTGAAAGCGGATATGGAGATTGTGACTATATAGTTGAGAAGGAGAGCCCAGCCCGCTATAAAGGCGACGAATTTTCCAAAGGCTCTCTTCGCGAAGACTATAAGACCCCCTGCCTCGGGGAACATGGCTGAGCCCTCCGCGTAGGTCATAGCTATGAATATGAAAAATATGCCCGCTATGGCGAGAGCTATAGGCGTCGCGCCGAGGGCTACTAAAGCCACTATACCGAGGGCATAGTATATGGATGAACCGACATTACCATATCCAGCGCTGTAAAGGGCTGGGACGGTGAGGACCCTCCTCATCCTCACCCTCCTAACCCTCATCCTGAGCACTTTGTCCCCGGGTTTTAAAGGTTTTACCTCCTCAAATTCCTTGCTCATTCCTCAGAAATTATATCTATTATTTTTTTAACGGTTTCCTCAAGTTTATCATTCACAACAACATGTCTGAAATATTTTGAAGCCTCCATCTCCCTTTTTGCGACCTCAAGCCTCCTCTCGAGCTCCTGAGCCTTTTCCCTCCCCCTTGTTTTGAGCCTCCTCTCGAGCTCCTCCACGGATGGGGGGGAGAGGAATATGAACACGGAATCGGGGAATTTTTTCATAAGGGTGATGGCTCCCTGGACATCTACCCTCACTATACTATCCCCCTTCTCAAGAGCCCTCTCGAGCTCCTCCCTCGGGATGCCGTATATATTTCCGTAAACCTCAGCCCATTCTACAAATTCGCCCCTCTCTATCCTCTCCAGAAATTCCTCCCTTCCAAGAAAAATATAGTCCTCATCTCCCCTCTTTTCCCTTGTCGTCGCTGTCCTTATGAGATTTAGGGGGAGTTTTTTCAGAAGCTCCTTTATAACGGTGTCCTTCCCGACGCCGGATGGTCCGGATATGACTATAAGTTTACCTCTTTTCATTTTTCGAAAGGCGGTTTATGAGGGTTTTCGGGGCGAGGGCTGAGAGGACGAGGTGCCCGCTATCGAGGATGAGGAGGGATTTGGTCTTCCTCCCGTTTGTCAGGTCTATAACAATGCCTTTATTCTTCCCCTCCTGTATAAGCCTCTTTATGGGGGCTGAGTTTGTTGAAGCTATAACAAGTATCCTGTCCGCGGATAGTATGTTTCCGAAACCTACATGCACTATCTCCATATGGCAACCCTCTTTATATCCTCCCAGAATTTGGGATATGAGTAGATGACGGATTCATACCCCTTTATCTCCGTTTCCCCTTCGGCGATGAGCCCTGCTATGGAAAATGTCATCGCCATCCTGTGGTCCCCGTGGCTATCACACCTCGCTCCTTTTAAGGAATCAACTCCCTCTATTATCATACCATCCCTTCTCTCCTCTATCTTAGCACCCATAAGTCTCAAACCCTCAACGGTAGCCCTTATCCTGTCCGTCTCCTTATATCTCAGCTCCTCCGCATCCTTTATTATGGTCTCGCCTTCGGAAAGGGCGCCCGCAAGGGCGAGGAGGGGGATCTCGTCTATAACCTTGGGTATAATATCACCTCCTATCTCTATACCGGAGAGTCTGCTCGTCTCAACATATATGTCCCCGAAGGGTTCACCCCTCTCTTCACCCCTATTTTCAACCTCTATTTTCCCTCCCATCTTCTTGAGGACATCTATGATGCCCGTCCTCGTCGGATTTAAAAGCACATTTTTTATCTTTAAAGATGCATCGGGGTGGAGGAGGGAGAGGACGATGAAAAAGGATGCCGAACTTATATCCCCGGGTATCCTCATGCTTATGGGCTCAAGCTTCCCCGTCCTCTCAACCCTCACCCTCTTCTCCTCAAAGGATATACTGGCTCCCATGCCTCTTAGCATCCTCTCCGTATGGTCCCTCGATTTCGAGGGCTCCTCCACAAGGGTTTCCCCCTCAGCATAAAGCCCTGCTATGAGGATGGCTGACTTGACCTGGGCGCTTGAGACATCCATTTTGTAATTTATCCCCTTTAGTCTCCCCCCCTTTATGACTATGGGCGCTTTCCTCCCTTCATCCCTCCCGAATATCTGAGCCCCCATGAGCCTCAAGGGCTCTATAACCCTCCTCATCGGTCTTTCTCTTAAGGAGCTATCGCCTGTTATTATCGAGAGAAACGGCTGGGCTGAGAGAAGACCTGAGAGGATTCTCATGGTTGTCCCGCTGTTTCCCGCATTCAGGACATCCTCAGGCTCCCTATATCCCGTAAGACCCTTCCCCTTCACTATATACCTCCCCCCCTCCCTCCTTATCCTGACACCTAGCTTCTCAAGACATATCCTCGTTGACAATACATCGAGGGCTCTGGATAGATTCCAGAACTCGCATTCCCCCGAGGACATGGAGCCCAGAATAAGCGCCCTATGGGATATGGATTTATCCCCGGGGACCTCTATCTCCCCCCTTATCCTGTAAGCTTTTCTTATCCTTTCCACCTTCTTTTAATCCACCCCTCCCTCTCATTAAAAGCGAGGAGAAGAAGCTCAAAAATTCTCTCATCCTCTATTTTATCCCTTATCTCCGAGAGTTTCCCTATATATTTATCTATCCAGATCCTTATATTCTCCTTGTTGGTCAGAAATATATCCTTATTTATCTCAGGGTTCCCGGATGCGAGGCGGGTTGTATCCCTGAAGCCCGTGGACGCGAGCATCCCCATCTTCTCCCACTCCTCTTCCCTCACAAGCAAAATGAGGGCTACGGATAAGGCGAGGGGGAGATGACTTATACCACATACGATATAATCATGTTCCTGAGCATCCATAAGCATGGGGATAGAACCTATCCTCTCGACCATCCCTTTAAGGAACTCGACATCTTCCTCCTTCGCCCCCCTCCCCGGAACTATACAGTAAACGCTCCCCTCGAAGATATCAGCCCTCGCCTCCCTTATTCCCCATTTCTCCTTCCCCGCCATGGGATGACCTCCCACAAATACCATATCCCCGGCGAGATATCTCTCAGCCCACCCCATTATTTCCCTCTTCGTGCTTCCC
>CAZTWH010000028.1:0-7834 GCA_964617575.1 uncultured Dehalococcoidia bacterium | reverse complement strand
ACGGTATCTCCGGGCTTTATATCAGGAACCTCCTTTTTCTCCAGAATCCCCTCTACCATATTCCCTCCTTATCTCCTCATATATTTTCCTTTCATCCTCATCGAGCAAAGCCCTCCCTAAAAGCTCGGGTCTTCTGAGGAAAGTCCTCCTTATAGCCTCCCTCTTCCTCCAGAGCTCTATCTCCCTGTGATTTCCCGAGAGGAGAACATCGGGAACTTTATATCCGCGAAATATCCTCGGTCTCGTATATTGAGGGTGCTCAAGAATCCCCCTCATGAAGGATTCCGATTCCAAAGCCTCCTCATCAAGGAACAAAATCCGGGACACACAATCTATTATAACCATGGACGCAACCTCCCCACCCGATAAGATGTAATCCCCTATGCTCACCTCCTCATCGGCAAGATGCTCCGAAACCCTCTCATCAACCCCCTCATACCTCCCGCACAAAATAATAACGCCCGGTTTCCTGGAGAGCTCAAAAGCATACCTCTCATCAAATACCCTCCCCTGAGGGGAAAGAAGAATTACGGGGAAATCCTTGGTCTCATCATCCTTCCTTATCTCCTCAACAGCACGAAAAAAGGGCTCGGGTCTCAAAACCATTCCCCTACCGCCACCATAGGGATAATCATCAACAACCCTGTGCCTCCCAACACCATAATCCCTCAAATTGTGAAGAAAAACCCTTATTATCCCCGAATCTATAGCCCTCCCGACAACACCAACCCTGAGGAAACCACAAAGTATCTCCGGGAAAAGACATACAACATCAAACCTCATGCCCACCACCCCTCAAGATGTGAACAGCATGGGATAAAACGGGAAGAATTATCTCAAGACTCTCCCTCGCGCCACGAGGGCTCCCCGGAAGATTTATAATAAGCGTCCCACCCCTTATGCCACAAACACCCCTCGATAAAACGGAAAAAGGCGTCCTCTCATATCCCCTAACCCTCATTATCTCCGAAAGTCCCGGACATTCCCTCTCTATAACCTTTAAAGTAGCCTCAGGCGTCCTGTCCCTCCCGGAAAAACCCGTCCCACCTGTCGTGAGAATTATGTCAACCTCCCCGCACCAAGAGAGGAGGGTATTCCTTATCATATCCTCGTCATCGGGAACAATCCCGTATTTTTTCACCTCCCCCAGACCCGAAATAACCTCCCTCACCTCCCTCCCGCTCAAATCCTCCCTCTCCCCCCTATAACAGCTATCACTGACCGTAAGAATTCCAAACCTTATGCCTTTTCGGTCCATTTTTTCACCCCAAATTCTAAGAATTTCAATTTGAAAAATCAATACTATACATAAAAGTATTGACAATTTTCGAGATTTGAGATGTTAAAATAAAAGCGAAAGTCCGAGATGGACTTTAAAGAGGACTTTTTGTGGAAGGGCACATACCTGTATTGGTGGAGGAAGTGAAGGGTTTTTTAGGGCTGAGGGGGGGCAGATATATAGATTGCACGGTAGGGACGGGGTCCCATGCTCTCTGGTTTCTTGAGGCTTTGGGGTCTTCGGGGCGTCTTCTGGGCATAGATCTCGATCCCTATTCCCTGAGGTTCTGTGAGGAGAGGCTCATGCCTTTCAGGGACCTCATAAAACTCAGGAAGGGGAATTTCAGGGATATTGGGAGGATAGCGAGGGAGGAGGGTTTCTGTCCGTGTGATGGGGTTTTTTTCGATCTCGGACTTTCATCCTTTCAACTTGCTTCCGGGAGGGGGTTTAGCTTTTATGATGATGAGCTTGACATGAGGTATGACCCCAACTCGGGGATTTCCGCTTATGATGTTGTGAATGGTTATTCTGAGGATGATTTATACAGGGTTTTCAAAAGGTATGGGGAGGAGAGGTTCTCGAGGAAGATAGCGAGGGAGATAGTTAGGAGGAGACCCATAAGGAGTGCTCGGGAGCTTTCTTCCCTTATAGAGTCTCTTATAAGGGGGAGGAAGCTTCATCCTGCGACGAAGGTTTTTCAGGCTATAAGGATAGAGGTTAACGGGGAGATAGAGAATCTTGAGGCGGGTCTTCGTGGTGCTTTTGAGGTTTTGAAGCCTGGGGGGAGGGTTGTTGTTATAAGCTATCACTCCCTTGAGGACAGGGTTGTTAAGAAGTTTATGAGAGAGAAGAAGGCTTTAAAGCTTTTGACGAAAAAGCCTGTAAGACCCTCCATGGAAGAAATAGAGATGAATCCGAGGTCGAGGAGCGCCCGCCTGAGGGCGGGGGAAAAAAGGGGGTGAGGATGAAGATATATTGCGGAATAGATGTAGGGACGAGCAAGGTCCTGACGATCATAGGTGGGATGGATGATGGGGGGCTTAGGGTTCTCGGTGTTGGCGTATATCCGTCCTTCGGGATAAAGAAGGGGGTTATTGTTGATATAGAGAGGGCGAGGGAGAGCATAAGGGAATCCGTAAAGAGGGCTGAGAGGACGAGCGGTCTTAGGGTTGGGAAGGCTTTTGTATCCGTTTCCGGGAGGCATGTTTATTCGTTCAACAGCAAGGGTCTTATAACGATACCCGAGGATGGGAAGAAGCCTATAGGCAAAAGTGATATAAAGAGGGTTCTGGATTCAGCCCGTGATTTCCCCCTCCCTCCTGACAGGGAGGTTCTCCACACCATAACGAGGAAATACATCCTTGACGGCCAATCCGGGGTGGATGCTCCTTTGGGGCTTCACGGCTTCAAGCTCGAAGCTGAGACCCACATAGTCACCGTCTCCTCCTCCCCTCTTCATAATCTGAGGAAGGGTCTTAAAGGGGTGGAGATAGAGGGCTTCATCCTGTCCTCCATAGCAGCATCCGAGGCTGTTCTTAAAGAGGAGGAGAAGGAGGGGGGTGTTGCTGTTGTGGATATAGGTGCCGGTGTATGCGATATAGCGGTCTACAGAGATGGGAGCGTGCTTCACACATCGGTTCTTCCGTTAAGGGGGGAGAACCTTACCAAGGACTTGTCAACAGAGCTCGGGATATCCTTTGAGCTCGCAGAGGATATGAAGAAGATGGGCAATGTTCTTGGCGGAAGGGAGGGGGAGATTGAGGTGAGGGAGGGGGTCAAGGCTCCCCGTGAGGAAGTTGACTCCATCCTCAGGGCGAGGGCTGAGGAGTTTCTGAGGTTTATATATGCCGAGCTATCAAAGCCTCCCGTATGTATGGATCTCCCCCATGGCATTGTTTTCACGGGGGGTTCATCCAAGCTTCCCGGCTTCTTAAAACTTGCGGAGGACATGCTATCCCTTCCCGTAAGGATGGGGGTTCCGAGGAACATAATGGGTCTTACGGACATGCTTTTCGACCCCGCTTGTTCATGCGGCGTAGGTCTCCTTATGTGGGGGATAAGGAATATGGAGAGGAGGGAGGGGGTGGGTAAAATCTTTTCGCTATTAAAAAGTAAGGGGGGAAGATGGAGAGGAAGGAATTTGTCCCAAACATAGCGAGAATAAAAGTTATAGGCGTTGGCGGTGGAGGATGTAATGCCATAACAAGGATGTACCAGGAGGAACTCAGGGGTGTTGAGCTTATAGGGGTGAATACGGATGCTCAGGCTCTCGCTTTAACAGAGGCTCATGTGAGGTTTCAGATAGGGGAGAGGCTCACGAAAGGTCTTGGCGTGGGGGGTGATGCGGAGAAGGGGAGGGAGGCTGCCGAGGAGAACAGGGATGAGCTCAGGGAGCTTGTCAAGGACAGCGAGATGGTTTTCATAACCGCCGGTATGGGGGGTGGAACGGGGACGGGCGCTGCCCCTGTTATAGCCGAGCTCGCAAAGGAGGAAGGGGCTTTAACAATAGGCATAGTGACCGTCCCGTTCAATTTCGAGGGTGCGAGGAGGAGGAAGGTAGCTGAGGAGGGGATAAAGAGGATGCTCGAGAGGGTTGACTCCCTCATCGTGATACCGAATGACAGGCTCCTCGATATATGTGATAAAAATGTCCTCGTCGAGAACGCTTTCAAGGAGGCTGACAATATATTAAAGCAGGCTGTTCAGGCTATATCGGACCTCATAGCGGTCCCCGGGATAATAAATCTCGACTTCGCGGATGTCAAGGCGATAATGGAAGGGGCAGGGCAGGCTTGGCTATCGATAGGAAAAGCATCGGGACCCAACAGGGCTGTTGAGGCTGCAAGACAAGCTCTGTTTAACCCCCTCGTTGACATATCGATAGAGGGGGCAAAAGGTGTCCTCTTCAATGTTACGGGAGGCATAAGCCACACAACCCTTCACGAGATAGATGAGGCTGCCGAACTCATAAGGGGCATAGTTGATCCTGAAGCCAATATAATATTCGGTGTCGTATTCGATCCCACGATGGACAACGAGATAAAGATAACCCTTATAGCGACAGGATTTTCCCAGAGACCAAAAGATGGGATGAAGATAGACGATGATGAGATAAAGAAGCTTTTAAAGGACCTCGAGGATGAGGAGAGGCTCGATAACATACCGTCGATAATGAGGAGACCTCCGAAGAAGAGGAGGGCATCTTGAAAAATTCTCCCCCCACTGATATTCTCTTGTGGGGGGAGATGTGGCGAAGGATAAAAGTTTAAAGAACAGGCTCGCAAGGGCTGTCTTCGAGGCGGCGGAGCTTCTCGGTATATCCGATAGGGATGTTGTAGGGGAGCTTGCAAAGCAGGTTATAGAGAGGCTTGAGGGGAAAGTCCCTCTTCCCGGGTTTGAGAAGGAGGTCCTGAAAGGCGTATCCGAGGATGAGGTAAAGGCTATAGCTGAGGAGATAATAGAGGTAAAGGGGACTCAAAGGGCAAGAGCGGGAACCCTCAAGCTAACACCCACCGCGAGGAGTGTTCTCGAGAAGAGGTATCTTCTTAAAGATGAGAAGGGGAATGTGGTAGAGACGCCCGAGGAGCTTATAAGAAGGGTTGCCCATCATATAGCGCAGGCTGAGAAAATATACAACCCCGATGCGGATGTTGAGTACTGGGAGGAGGAGTTCTACAGACTCATGATAAATCTTGAATTCCTCCCCAACTCCCCAACCCTTATGAACGCCGGGAGGGAACTCGGGCAGCTCTCAGCGTGCTTCGTCCTCCCGATAGACGACTCCATGGACGCGATATTCGATGCCGTTAAATACACAGCCCTTATACATAAGAGCGGAGGGGGGACGGGATTTTCCTTCTCGAGGCTCAGACCTGAGGGTGATAAGGTGGGCTCAACGGGGGGCGTGGCGAGCGGTCCCGTATCCTTCATGAAGGCTTTCGATATGGCTACGGAGGTCATAAAACAGGGGGGGATGAGGAGGGGTGCGAATATGGGCATCCTTCATGTGAGCCACCCGGATATCTTTAAGTTCATAGATGTCAAAAAGGACCCGAAAGCCCTCACGAACTTCAACATATCCGTAGCCGTGGATGATGAGTTCATGAGGGCTGTATATGAGGATAGGGAATATAAGCTTGTAAACCCGAGGGACGGGAAGGTATGGGCTGAGGTGAGGGCGAAGGAGATATTTGACAGGATAGCGGAATCGGCATGGCTCACAGGCGACCCCGGGGTGGTATTCATAGACAGGATAAACAGGGATAACCCCACGCCCCACCTCGGGAAGATAGAATCGACAAACCCGTGCGGGGAACAGCCCCTCCTCCCGTTCGAGAGCTGCAACCTCGGCTCCATAAATCTATCGAAGATGGTGAGGAAGAGAAAGCCGGAGATAGACTGGGATAAGCTCGAAAGGACGGTGAAGATATGCGTCCGCTTCCTCGACAATGTTATAGATGTGAATAAATACCCTCTTCCCCAGATAGAGAGGATGACGAAAGCCACGAGAAAAATAGGTCTCGGTGTCATGGGATTTGCAGATATGCTCATAAAACTCGGGGTAAGGTATGACTCCGAGGAGGCTCTTAAAATCGCCGAGGAGGTCATGAGTTTTATAGATGAGAAGGCTTTTGAGGCATCATGTGAGCTTGCCGAGGAGAGGGGTGTTTTCCCCGCCTTTAAGGGAAGCATATATGATGTCCCCGGCGGACCCAAAGTCAGGAACGCCACAAGAACCACGATAGCGCCGACAGGGACCCTGAGCATAATAGCTGGATGTTCAAGCGGAATAGAGCCCATATTCGCCATATGCTACATAAGGACGATACTCGATGGGACCCAGTTTGTCGAAGTCCATCCCCTTTTCGAGGAGGTGGCGAAGAAAGAGGGTTTCTACTCGGAAGAGCTCATGAGGAAGATAGCAAGGAAGGGGAACCTTCAGGGTATAGAGGAGGTACCCCCCCATATAAGGGAGCTTTTCAGGACAGCGTATGAGATAGCGCCGGAGTGGCATGTTAGGATGCAGGCTGCATTTCAGAAGCACACGAACAATGCCGTATCCAAGACGGTCAATCTCCCGCAGGACGCCACGGTTGATGATGTCAAAAAGGTCTACTTCCTCGCCTATGAGCTCGGATGCAAGGGCATAACGATATACAGGGACAGGTCGAGGGAGGAGCAGGTTTTAAAGGTGGGGGAGGAGAGGGCTAAGGTATCACCGAAGAGGAGACCGAGGATAACAAAGGGCATAACGGAGAGGGTATCGACAGGATGCGGGAATTTATATGTGACGGTGAATTTCGATGACGACAGGGTATTCGAGGTGTTCACAAGCCTCGGTAAAGCGGGCGGTTGCGCTTCAGCACAGCTTGAAGCCATATCGAGACTCATATCCCTCGCCTTAAGGTCCGGCATAGATATAGGTTCGATAATAAAACAGCTCAAAGGTATAAGATGTCCTTCTATAGCGTGGGAGGATGGTCATCTCATTTTATCCTGCGCGGATGCCATAGGGGGCGTCCTCGAGAGGCACGCATCCCGCGAGGAAAAGAAGGAGGAGAAGGAGGTGGAGAGGGCGTATATAGGTCAGTGTCCCGAGTGCAGTTCAAACCTCGTCTACCAAGAGGGATGTTTCGTATGCCCCGGCTGCGGCTACACGAAGTGTCTCTAATCCCCGATGTCTTATAGAAGAGGCAAAATCCCCGAGGTAGGAGCCGTAAAAAAGGACTGGGGAGGCAAATTATCCGTCGCCCTCGTTTTCCCGAATAAATACGAAGTGGGGATGGCAAATCTCGGCTTTCAGGCGATTTACTCCCTCCTCAATTCCTTCCCCGATATAGTCTGCGAGAGATTCTTTTTAGAATGCGAAGGAAGTATAGAATCGGGAAGACCTCCCTCGGATTTCGATGTCATAGCCTTCTCCCTTCCTTTTGAGCTCGACTGGATAAATGCGGTGAATTTCCTCAAAAGTTCAAAGATACCGCCTTTAAGGGAGGAAAGGGATAGAACCCACCCCCTTGTTATAGCCGGCGGTATATCCGTAACAGCAAATCCCATACCCCTATCGCCTTTTATGGACCTCTTCATAATAGGCGATGGCGAGCCGGTGATTCCGCTTTTTATAGAAGCCCTGAGGGAATTCGGGGACGATAAAGAGGGGCTTATAAATTTCCTTCGGGATAAGGATGGCATATGGGCGGGGGGGAGGGGAAGAAGGGCATGGGCTGATATAAACAAATTCCCCATCCATACTTTCATATTCTCGAGGAGAACTGAGTTCGGGGACATGTTCCTCGTAGAGATGGAGAGGGGATGCCCCTTCAGGTGTAAATTCTGCCTTGTGGGGAACATATCAAAACCTTCAAGATTCCTCCGGGAAGATAAAGTTCTCGATGTCGCATCCAGAGGTCTTGAGCTCACAAAAAACATAGGTCTTATAGGCTCGTCCATAGATGAGCACCCCGATATAGAGGAAATAGTCCGAAAGCTTTACAAAATGGGTGCGAGAATATCCGTGAGCTCCTTAAGAATCGATAGGCTGAAAACACCCGTCCT
>CAZTWH010000027.1:0-7896 GCA_964617575.1 uncultured Dehalococcoidia bacterium | reverse complement strand
TCTTGTAGCGAGGGGAGGAAAGGGGGGAAGGGGAAATGCGAGCTTCAAAACACCCGAGCTAAGGGCTCCCAGATTCGCTGAGAAGGGAAAACCGGGGGAGGAGAAAACCCTAACCCTCGACTTAAAACTAATAGCGGATGTGGGAATAGTGGGATACCCGAACGCTGGAAAATCCTCCCTCCTGAGAAAAATATCAAACGCAAGACCAGAGGTCGCCGATTACCCCTTCACAACAAAAGAGCCACTCCTCGGTGTCGTCGAGATGAACTTCGAATCCTTCGTGGTCGCTGATATACCCGGTCTTATAGAAGGCGCCCATAGGGGAAAAGGTCTCGGATTTTACTTCTTAAGACACATAGAGAGAACAAGGGTTATAATACACCTCGTGGACGGAACCAGCGACAACCCGAGGGAGAGATATGAGGGGATAAGAAAAGAGCTAACCCTCTACGGAGGAGACCTCGATAAAAAGCCCGAAATAATAGCCATAAATAAAATAGATTTGCCCGGGGTGAGGGAAAGGATGGAAGATATAAAAAAGCTCTTCTCTGATATAGGCGAGCCCTTCTTCATATCCTGCATAACGGGAGAGGGAATAGATAAACTTCTCAAAAAAACACTGGAGGTTTTGAATGAGAATAGGGGTTCTCGGGGGAACATTTGACCCCATTCATATGGGGCACCTCATAATAGCTGAGGATGTGAGGGAAAAATTATCCCTCTCCAAAATAATATTCATCCCCGCGGGGAACCCCTGGATGAAGGAGAAAATATCGGATAAGGAGAAGAGATTCGAGATGACAAAGCTCGCCATAAAAAACAACCCCTTCTTTGAAATATCAAGGATGGAGATAGAGAGGGAAGGTCCGTCCTATACAGTAGATACACTAAAAATTTTGAAAAAGAGATATGAGGAGCTTTACTTCATAGCGGGCTACGATTCCGTATCCTCCCTCCCCCGCTGGAAGAACCCGGATGAGATACTAAGGCTCGCCTTCTTCGTGGGAGTAAGAAGACCGGGATGCGAAAGACCGGATATAGATGAGCTCTCAAAATCAATACCCGGCGCAAAAGAGAAAATTATCCTCCTCGATACCCCCCTCATAGAAATATCATCCACGGATATAAGGGAGAGGGTGAGAAAGGGGCTCTCCATAAAATACCTCGTCCCACCGGAGGTCGAGGAGTATATAAAAAGGGAGGGGCTTTATGCTCGATGAGCTCGCTAAAAAATACGCCCTTTTAAAAGGAGATTTCGTTCTTTCATCGGGAAAGAGAAGTTCATATTACTTCGACGGAAGACTTTTAACCCTTCACCCCCAAGGTCTTTATCTCATAACTAAGGAATTTTTGAAGGAGATGAGAAAAGAGGACGCCCAGTCTGTAGGAGGACCCATAATAGGTGCTGCTCCTATAGTTTCCGGGATATGCCTTCTAAGTCATCTGGAAGGAAAACCCGTATACGGCTTCCTCGTAAGAAAGGAGCCGAAAAGCCACGGAACCCGGAAACTCATAGAAGGTCATATCAAGGGAAGGGTCGCCATAGTCGATGATGTCATAACAACCGGAGGCTCCATTTTAAGGGCTATAGATATATGCGAGGAGGCGGGAGGAGAGGTCGTCCTCGTCATGACCGTTCTCGACAGGCTTGAAGGAGGCTCCGAGGAGATAAAAAGAAGGGGATATAAGTTCAAATCCCTCCTCGTTATGGAAGGGGAAGAAATAAAACCCTTCGGGACTTGATTTTCAAAAAAAGATGTGATATACAGGCTTGGGGGTGAGAAAATGCCTGATATGATAGTTTGTATAAAACAGGTCATAGACCCGGAGGCTCCTCCTTCAGCTTTCCAGATAGATGAGAAGGCTAAAAAAGCCCTCCCTCCGAAGACTGAGAAACCTTTTGTCATAAGTCCCTTCGATGAGCAGGCTGTCGAAGCCGCCCTCAGGATAAAAGACGCCCATGGCGGGAAGGTCACAGTCATAAGCCTTGGAGAACCGCAGGCTGTCGAGATAATAAAGCATGCCATAGCCATGGGAGCCGATGAGGGGATATTGATATCAGACCCCGCCTTAAAGGACCCTGATAGTTTCCTGACAGCCCTCGCCCTATCCCAGGCTATAAAGAAGATAGGAAAATTCGACCTCATTTTCTGCGGAAGACAGGCTGCGGACTGGGATCAGGGTCAGGTGGGTTCGGGGATAGCGGAGCTTTTAGGAATACCCTGCGTCACAATAGCCAAGGCGATAGAGTATAAAAATGGAAAAGCTCTTGTTGAGAGGGTTTTAGCCGATGGATTTGAGACGGTTGAGGTCGAGCTCCCGGCTCTCATAACCGTCAGCAACGAGCTCGGGGAGCCCAGATACCCAACCCTCAAAAGAATAATGATGGCGGCAAAAGCCCAGGTCCCCACATGGACCGCGAAGGATATAGAGCTCGACCCATCCGTTGGGATAGGTGTGAATATAGAGAGGCTTTACATACCCGTCAGAGAGGCTAAATGCGAATTCATAGGACCTGAGGATGAGCCTGAAGTTGCGGGCGAGAATCTCGCCCTCAAGCTTAAGGAAGCAAAACTATTATAAGGGGGAGATATGATTCTCTGTATAGGGGAGATACAGGAAGGAAAGGTTTTATCGGTGACCCTTGAGGCTCTGGGGATAGGGAGGAAGCTCGCGGATGAGCTCGGGAAGGAGCTATCATGCGCCATACTCGGAAAGGATCTTGATGGGCTCTCGCAGGAGCTTATATATCACGGGGCTGACAAGGTATATATACTTGAGGACGAGCTTTTGAAGGAATACAATTCCGACGCCTATGTTCAGGCTTGTGAGAAGCTCTCGAGGGAGACATCTCCCGAGATAATCCTCATCGGTCATACGGTTATGGGAAGGGACCTTGCCCCGCGCCTCGCCTTCAGACTCGGGGGAGGTCTTGTCACGGATTGTATAAATCTCGAGATAGATAAGGAGAAGGGGCTATTAAAGATGACAAAGCCCGTATATGGAGGAAACGCCCTCGCTGAGTATACGACGGAGAAGAAACCCCAGATGGCTACTGTAAGACCGAAAGCCTTCGAGCCTGTGAGGGATGAGGGGAGAAAGGGGGAGGTCGTAAAATTCGACCCCGGGATAGACAAAGGGAAAGTGAAGATAAAGGTTGTGGACAGGAAGAAAGAGGAGGTCGTGGGCGTTAAGCTCGAGGACGCCGATGTCGTCATATGCGGGGGCAGGGGAATAGGGGGACCCGAAGGTTTCGCCCAGCTCGAGGAGCTCGCAAAACTCCTCGGAGGAGCCGTCGGGGCTACAAGACCACCCTGCGACAACGGCTGGGTCCCTCCTCATTACCAGATAGGACTTACGGGCAAAATCGTGACCCCCAACCTGTATATAGGTATAGCCCTCTCAGGCTCATCCCAGCATCTCGCCGGCATGAGCGGGTCAAAACATATAATAGCGATAAATAAGGACCCCGAAGCCAATATATTCAAGGTGGCTGAATTCGGAGTCGTCGGAGACTATAAAAAGGTCCTCCCCGCCTTTATAAGAAAATGTAAGGAAATATTAGAAAAATAGATGATAGTAAGGCTTGACCATATAGCCTTCGCCGTCAGAAATATAGAGGAGGCGAGGAGGAAGCTCGAGAGGCTGGGTGCGGAATTCCTCGTCGAGATGGAGAATAAGAGGGATGGCTACCTCATGGTAGCTATGAGGCTGGGGGAGCTTGTAATATCGCTCGTGACACCTAAACGGGAGGATAGCTTTATAGCAGATTTTCTGAAGAAGAGAGGGGAGGGTGTTCATCACCTCGGCATGGAGGTTAGGGACCTGGATGAACTCAGGAAAACCCTTGAGGAAAGGGGGGTTAGGGTGTTCCCCTCCGAGCCTGAGGGGAAGGGGAGGAGGGAAGTCCTTATAGGACCGCGGGACGCCCTCGGAACAGTTCTTCAGCTGATAGAATGGGAAGGGGGCTGGGATTTAAACCCCGAGGAGAGAATAAGAAGGATGAAGGAATTTCACTCGAAAAAGGCTTGACAAAAAGTGTAAATTCATCTATACTGAAAGGTGGCATCGGAATTTTTTAAAATTAGAGAGCGAGACCGGTGAAAAGGGCAAACCAGGGGAAACCCTGGGGCGCAAAGCCACGGGTCTAAAGCCTTAAGGCTATGACGGCCGGGCTGCCACCGGAGAAAAAAGCCTCCTGGCGGTCCGGGAGGCTTTTTTATTTGGGGGGAGTATGGAGGCTAAAACGGAGGAGATTTACAGGCTGATATTCGAGAACACGGGGGAGGGGATTCTGCTCTACGACCTCAAGGGAAAAATCCTTATGGCGAATAAAAGGGCGGCTGAGATATGGGGATATGACCTCGATGAGTTTATAGGATACGATGCGAAAAAGCTTGTGGCACCCGAATCGAAGGAGAAATCGAAAGAATGCTCAAGGAAGCTCTTCGAAGAAGGAAAACCACAGAGGGTAGAGCTCCTTGAGCTTAAGAAAAACGGCGAGAGGATATGGGTTGAGGCTACGAGGGTCCTTTTCGAGGAGGATGGGAAAATTGTGGGCATACTCAGCATAGTCAGGGATATAACGGAGAGGAAGGAGAGGGAAGAGCTTTTAAAATCTATCCTCGAAAGTGCCCCCATCGCGATAATAGTCTGGGAGTGGGGCGATGATGGGAAAACAATATACACATACTGGAACAGGAAGGCTAAGGAGCTATTCGGATGGACGGACGAGGAGATAATAAACCAGCCGGCGAGGAAAACAGTCCCCCCTGACCTTATGGAGAAGGAGGAGGAGATAAGGAAGGTATTGAAGGAGAAGGGGGTCATCCAGTCCTACGAAACCGAGAGGATAACAAAGGATGGTAGAAGAATACCCGTTGAACTCACAAGAACCCTTATAAGAAGGGAGGGCAAACCCGACCTCATAGTATCAATAATAATAGACATATCGGAGAGGAAGAAACTCGAGAAGGAGAAGGAGGAAGCCCACAGGAGGGCGATGAGGGCTGAAAAACTTGCGCTTCTGGGACAGATAGCGGGCTCAATAGCCCACGACCTCCGTCAGCCCTTATCCGTTATCTCAAACGCGGTATACTACCTCAAGATGAAGATAAAGGAGGAAAAACTTATAAAACACCTCGATATCATGGAGAAGGAGATATATCACGCCGAGAGGATAATATCAAACCTCCTCGACCATGCGAGATTGAAAAAACCGGAGCTTAAAGAAGAAGACCTCGGGGAAATACTTATGGAAAGCTATGCGAGGAGCAAAAAACCCGAAGGTGTAAAAACCTTCTTCGAACTCGAAAAGGTCCCGAAGGTTAAAGTCGATAGGGAGCAGATAAGAAGGGTCTTCTCAAACATAATAGCAAACGCCTTCGAAGCCATGCCGAAAGGCGGGGAGCTCTTCCTGAACCTGAGAAAGGAAGGGGATAAGGTCATTGTTGAGATAAAAGACACGGGCATAGGAATACCCGATGATATGAAGGAAAAAATATTCGACCCCCTCTTTACAACGAAGAGAAAGGGAACAGGATTCGGACTCAGCGTCTCCAAATCAATAATGGAGAATCACGAGGGTGCTATAAGGGTGGAGAGCGAGGAAGGAAAGGGGGCGAAATTTATACTCGAATTCCCAATTGGGGGGGGAAGACCATGAAGATACTTGTGGTTGACGATGATCGTGAGATATGCGAGACATTAAAGGATATACTTGATGAGTTCGGCTATGAGGTCATAACCTGTGAGTCGGGATTCTCCGCCATAGAGATGGCTCGAGGAGAGAAAATAGACATATGCTTCATAGATCTAAAAATGCCCGGGATAAGCGGTATAGAAACCTTCAGGGAAATAAAAAAACTCATCCCTGATATAAAAGGCATACTGATAACAGCATACTACACGGAAGATATAAAGGAGGAAGCATTAAGAGAAGGCATAGGGGGGATACTTGAAAAACCTGTGGACATACAGAAACTTCTGTCTATAATAAAGGAGGTTGAGAAGAAGAGGAATGCGAAAATCCTCCTTATAGATGACGACCCTGTTTTCTCCGAAACTTTAAAAAGCGTTCTTTCAAATCTGGGATGCAAGGTGGATATAGCTCTAAGCGGCGAGGATGGAGTAGAACTTTCGAGAAAAAAGAAATATGATTTTTACTTCATAGACATGAAACTCCCCGGCATGGACGGGGTGAGGACATTTCTCTCTATAAAAGGGATTCAGCCTGATGCGAAAGTAATAATGATAAGCGGACATGAAGATGAGAGGGGGAGAATGGAGAACCTCCTCAGGGAAGGGGTTATAACCTACTTCCTGAAGCCGTTAAAGCTTGAGGAGATAGTAAAGCTTCTGGGGGCGGAAGGATGAGGAAAACAGTGCTCATAGTGGATGACGACGAATATATACTGGAAACGGCGAAGGATATACTTGAGGAGAAGGGGTTTGAAGTTCATCTGGCGAAGAATGGGGCGTCGGCTCTCGAGAAGGCGAGGGAGGTAAAGCCCGTGGTTGCTCTTCTGGATATAAAGCTGCCCGATATAGAGGGGATAGAGCTTTTAAGGAAGCTGAAAGAAATGGACCCGGGTTTATATGTGATAATACTCACGGGTTATGCTTCCCTTGAGAATGCCATAGGGGCTTTGAAGGAGGGCGCTTTTGATTATCTTCAGAAGCCTATAGAGTGGGAAAAACTCCTCTCCGCCATAGAGAGGGCTTTTGAGAAGAAGAAGGAGGAGGAGAGGAGGGAGGAGGTTGTGAATTATTACAGGGATTTATCCATAAGGGATTCCCTTACTGGTCTTTACAACAATGCTCATTTCAAAGAGCTTCTTGAGGTGGAGGTTAAGAGGTCTGAGAGGTATGGGCATCCTTTAAGTCTTCTCATGATAGACATAGATGATTTCAAGAAATGGCAGGATAAGAGGGGGCATCTATCCGGGGACAGGGCTCTCAAGGAGATAGGTAACCTTATAAGGAGTATTGTGAGGGGCGTTGATATAGTTGCGAGGTATGGAGGGGAGGAGTTCGCCATTTTAATGGCTGAGACACCGAAGGAGATGGCTCGCCTTGCTGCCGAGAGGGTGAGGAAAGCCATAGAGAGTTTGAACCTTGTTGATGGGAGGGATCCTCTTACCGTCAGCATAGGTGTTGCTGAATTTCCCCGTGATGCCAGAGAGCCTGAAGAGCTTATAGAGAAAGCCGATATGGCTCTCTATAAAGCGAAAAGGGAGGGGAAGAACAGGGTTCATGTCTGGGATGGTTAAGGAAACATTAATAAAGAGGGTTTTGATATTCGGCTCGGGTCTACTGTTTCTATACTTTATCCTCAAAATTCTCGGATTTTCCCCCCTTCTTCTTCCCTTCATTATAGGCTGGGCTCTCCTCCCCCTCTATCTCATACCCCGGCTGGGAGCTGGGAGGCTCATCCTTGACCTTATTATCGTCAACCTCATCGTTTATGCCGGTGGAGGCATAAAGGGGTTTCTGCTCTGGTTCTATCCCATGTTCATTTTCCACTGGATGAGGAGGGGGGAGAATTACGGAACCCTTTTCGGTCTCCTCTCAGGTTTCTCCGTAATCCTGATAGGACTATTGGACCTCACCCCCATTTCGCCCTACTTCTTCCTTTTTGGTGAGAGGCTTAAAATATCCGACCTCTACTTATCCTTTACTCTCGGCATAGGTATGGTTATTGTGGCTACGGGGGTGATGAGGCTTCTATCTGAGAGGACTTTGCATGGTAGGGTGAAGGAGAGGACGAGGAGGCTTGAGAGGGGTTATTTTGAGATAGTAAGGATGCTCGCCAAGATTCTTGAGGAGAGGGACCCTTACACGCTGGGTCATTCGGAGAGGGTTGCCGAGATAGCCGTGTTGATCGGCGGGGAGCTG
>CAZTWH010000026.1:0-7915 GCA_964617575.1 uncultured Dehalococcoidia bacterium | reverse complement strand
CCTGTAGAGGTGATAATTGAGATAGAAGTCCCTCGGGAAGCCCGTTCCCGTGAATTGGGGCTCATCCCAGCTCCCATCCTCCCTCTGCCTTTCAATTAGAAACCTCACCCCCTTCACTACTTCCTCGCTTTTCCCCTCCCCACCCGCTATAAGACCCATTATCGCCCAAGCGGTCTGGGAAGGAGTGCTCTCACCCCTCCCCTTCCAGGACAGATCCTCATAGGACCTCGGGTCCTCCCCCCACCCCCCATCGGGATTCTGGTGGGATTTCAGCCAATCCACAGCCTTCCTTATACGCGGTGAATTTACATCCTCCCCCACAGCCCGAAGGGCAAGAAGAGCGCTCCATGTCCCGTATATGTAATTTATTCCCCACCTCCCGAACCAGGAGCCATCATCCTCCTGCTCCCTCCTTATATACTCAACGGCTCTCCTCAAAGGGGCGAAATCCTCCCCGTAGCCCATTCTCCCGAGAACCTCCACAATATGGGATGTCACATCAACGCTCGGGGGGTCAAGGAGTTTCCCGAAATCGGCAAAGGGTATTTCCTCAAGGAACGCTTTATCATTATCCTTGTCAAAGGCACCGAATCCTCCGTTTTTGCTCTGCATGCTCACCATCCACCGAAGACCCTTTTCGATGGCTTTCTCCTTGCCCGGTATATCAAGTTCAAGAAGAGCCATGAGCACTATAGCCGTATCGTCGACATCGGGGTAGAGGTCGTTCTCAAATTCAAAAGCCCACCCGCCGGGCTCTGCTTTTCTGTTTTTCACAGCCCAGTCCCCTTTTATATCCGTTATCTGCTCCTTTAAAAGCCACCTTCCAGCCCTCACAAGAGCGGGGTGCTCCGGTGGAAGACCCGCATCCCTTAAGGCTATTACTGCGAGGGCTGTATCCCATACGGGAGAGACGCATGACTGGTGGTGCCAACTCTCCCCCTCATCTATACCGAAGAGATCAAAGCAATCTATAGCCTTCTTTATTACAGGATGATTTAACGGGTAGCCGAGAAGATGGAGGGCTATAATGGAGTAAATCCACGGCGGCTGAATCCCTCCCCAGCTCCCATCAGCCTCCTGATGCCTTATGAGCCATCTCTCTATCTCCTTCATGGCATATCCCCTGAGGGGCTTTAAGGGAAGCCTCTCATGCATCCTTAAAAGGGTTTCAAGCCTTAAGAAGAGATGGTTTAAGCTGAAGAAACGGCGGGGAGGGGGGAGTTTCCAGTTCCTTTTATCATGGGGATCCCTGTAAAGTTCCCGGACGGAGCACTCCTCAGGAATCCTTTTAACGGGCTTTTTGACCCTCACAACCGTGAGGGGAACAACCGTCCCCCTCGCCCAGGATGCGAGCTCGTATATATTTATAGGAAACCATGTCGGAAGAAGTATGATCTCTGGGGGTATTATGGGAACCCCTTCCCACCTGTATTGACCGAAAAGGGAGAGCCATATTTTCGTAAAGACCCTTGAGGAAGGAATGCCCCCCGCCTCAAGGATGAAATCCCTCGCCTTCTTCATATGGGGAGAATCCTTTGACTCCCCGAGAAGCTTTAAGGCGAAATATGCCTCTACCGTAGCATTTATATCCCCATCACCCCCGTAAAATATATTCCAGTAGCCCTCGGGGCGCTGAAGGCTCAATATATAGTTCCTTATTTTCCTCTCCCTTTCGGGCATATCTATGCCAAGGAATTTAAGAAGCATGAGGTACTCGGATGTTATGGTTACATTTGATTCAAGCTCGCCCACCCAGTAGCCCTCGGGGCTCTGGTTTTCAAGGAACCATCTCCCCGCCCTTTCTATAGCCTCATCCACATCCTCTATAAGCTCCTCATACATAGCCTCACCTCCTTACACATATCCTTCCTCCCTGAACCACCTTACAGCTTTCTTGAAAGCTTCCTCAACGGAGCTATGGGGGAATCCGAGCTCACGAACAGCCTTGGATGGGTCAAAATACATCCTCTTCTTCATCATCCTGACCTCATCAAGGCTCAAAGATGGAGGCTTCTTTGTGATTTTCTCCCTCACCATCCCTCCCACGGCTATGAGGTAGGGGATAAAGGCGGGTATTTTAAACTTCGGCGAGGGTATTCCCGATATTGATGAGAGGGTTTCGAATATCTCCTTGAGGGTCATATTTTTGTTCCCGAGTATATATCTCTCGCCAGTTCTTCCCCTCTCCAGGGCGAGGATATGCCCTATCGCCACATCCTCAACATCCACTATATTGAGACCGGTATCCACATATGCGAACATTTTCCCTTTTAAAAATCTGAGGACCATCTCCCCCGTGGGCGTCGGTTTATAGTCATAAGGACCTATGGGTGTCGAAGGATTGACTATAACGACCGGAAGACCTTTCTTTGCGAACTTCCTCACCTCGAGCTCCGCGAGATATTTCGTCCTCTTATATTCGGATACGAGGTCCCCGGGTCCCGGCTCGTCCTCCTCCCTTCCGGGTCTATCTTTCGGTATTCCTACGGCTGATACGGAGCTCGTATGGACGATTCTTTCGGGCTTTATCTTCATGCAAGCCTCCATAACATTCACCGTCCCCTTAACATTCACATCATAGAGGAGGGATCTGGGAGCCCTGAAGGAGTAAATGGCGGCGACATGGAAAACAAAATCAGAGCCCCTTATCGCCCTTTCAAGGGAATCCATATCCCTCACATCGCCGTGGAATATCTCCACATCGAGACCTTCAAGGTTCTTCAAATTGGAATCGGGTTTCACAAAAGCCCTCACCCTAAAGCCCCTTTTTATAAGAGCCCTTACGAGATTTGAACCTATAAATCCGTTAGCTCCTGTTACGAGAGCCCTCATCTATAGCCTCCAGAACCTTACCGAGACTTCCCCTCGCACGGTTTGATGATAAAAAGAGAGCGAAATATTTTGGTATATCCCTGAGCCTGAAGTGTGAAAAATCCGGGAGTTCCTCACCCGAATCCGAAACAGCCCTTATGGCGAGGGCGGGTATATCCTTTTCCATAGCCCAGGACAGGAGCCAGTAGGATTCCATATCGAAGACTTTAAAAGGCGAATCCTTCCCGCTTGTTATCCTGCCCACAGTCTTAAGCTCCTCCTCTACAAAATCAACCCCTTTATCTTCAAGAAGCCCTTTCACCCTACAGAACGCCTCATCATGAGCCTCCACCTTCCCTCCCCCCTCCAAGGAAACAACCTTCGGTAGGACTATTTTCCCCACCGGTATATCCCTTGAGCCGCAGAAACCGAAAGATATAACAAGCGAGGGCTTGAGGCAAAGGAGCCTTTCAAAGGCTCTCCTCGCCCCTTCCTTCCCCACCCCGCCCTTTATAAAAAGGCAAGAGGGAGCCCTCCCCTTAAGACCCAATACCTCCCACTCAAGCGAATATATAAACGCTATTTTATCAAATATCTTAACGCCTCCCATGGTTTCATAAGCTCCTTCACCGCGGATGGCTCGAAGCCATAATGGGTTCTGCAGAGGGAACACCTCTTATCCTTTCCGGGACCATATTTCTCCCAAGGCGTCTTCTCCATAAGCTCCTTAAAACTTCCGTAATATGCGTCCTCTATGAAATAGCAGGGGCTCTTCCATCCCTTCGGGTTCCTCGTGGGATTGCCCCAGGGTGAGCAACTAAGCTCCCTCTCCCCCTTTAGGAACTCGAGATACAAAGATGTGTTGAAGAGGTTAAAGCCCTTAAGCCTCCCCGAAATCTCCTTGAACTTCTCCTCTATATCCTTTAAGCTCGGGAAAACATCCTCATCCGTGGATGGATAGGGGGATGAGAGGAGAAAGCCGTCAACCCCGAGACTTCTAAGCAGAGATAAAAGCCCTATTACCTCTTCAGGGTCGCTTTCTTTATAAACAGTCGTGTTTATACAGACCTTAAACCCTCTGTTTTTAGCCTCCTTTATGGATGATATAACTTCTTTGAAAACCCCCTTCCTCCCGCATAAGGTATCATGGGTCTCCTCAAGACCATCCATATGAATGCTCAGGAAAAGATAGGGGCTCGGCTTCATCCTCGGGAGGAAATCCTTGAGGAGAAGACCGTTTGTGCAAAGATACACAAATCTCCTTCCGAGAATCGAGCCCAGGAGTTCAAGAATTTTCGGATGAAGCAGGGGTTCTCCTCCCGTTATCGCAACAACGGGCGCCGGGCACTCCTCGATAGAGGAAAGACACTCCTCAAGGCTCATCTCCATACCGGAAAGCTCCCTTATCCTCCCGCATCCCTTGCATGAGAGATTACACCTTCCGGTTATCTCGAGCATGAGAACAAGCGGAGCTTTTCTGTAAAAATTCCTCACAAGATAGAGAAAGATTTTCGATGAGAGAAGGAAAGGAAGACCCATCACGACCTCCTGTGAGCGAAGAATTCTATTATCTCGGAGAGAGCCCCTTTGAGGGAGGGCGGAGCCTCAAGAGATGAGAGGAGAGCGAGAGCCTCCCCCTTCATCCTCCCGCACTCCTCCTCCGTGAACTCCCTCGCACCAACCCTCTCGAGAACATCCATAATTTCTTCAAAATTCCCTCTCCTGTATATCTCCGGGAAGTCCTTGTGGACATCCATCGCATAAACTATGGGGAGGGTTTTCTTCCTCTTCAAAATATCCCCTCCCCTCGGCTTACCCGTCTCCCCGGGCTCCCCCCATATGCCCAGAAAATCGTCCCTCATCTGAAATAAAACCCCCATCCTCTCACCCAGCTCATAAAATCCATCAAAACCCGATAGGATAGCACCTACGGATAAAGACGCCCCGAAAAGGGCACCCGTCTTTTTCCTCACCATATCCATATACTCGGGGATGCTTATTTTCTCCCTCTCCTCAAAAGCTATATCCATAGCCTGCCCCTCTATCATCCTGAGGGAACTCTCCTCCACAGCCCCGTAAGCCTCAAGATTTTTCCCAAGACCGAGCTTTGAAGCTAAGGAGAAGGTTATATCTCCGGCTATTATCCCCTTGCCAACGCCCCATACGGACCAGACAGCGGGTCTTCCCCTCCTCTCCCTGTCCCCATCCTCTATATCGTCATGGATGAGGGAGAAGTTGTGAACAAGCTCCACAAACAGAGCATACGGCAAAGCCTCCTCAACACCCCCCCCAAGAATATCCGAGACAAGAAGAAGAAGAGAACCCCTCAAAGCCTTCCCGAAGAAACCCGAGACCCTCCTCCCCTCCTCATCCTTAAAGCCAAGATGATATGAGAGCATATCGTAAACAGGATTTTCGGGAATGAGGACTTTGAGCCTCTCCGCAACCATATCTCTATACCTGTAAAGAACCTCCGGATATTTCATCTGACCCCGCTCCTCAAAGACATAAAACTCCTAACTATAGCCTCGGGGGTAAGACCGTATATCTCCTTCAAAAGCGAACGGGGACCATGCTCTATAAAAGCGGAAGGAAGCCCGTGGCAGGAAACTTTAACATCCTCACCCTCAAAAAGCCTCAAAATATGGCTCCCGAAACCGCCATCAAGAACATTCTCCTCAACCGTTAGAACAAAACCCGTCCTTTTCCCGTAATTTAAGATGAGCTCCCTGTCCAAAGGCTTTAAAAACCTCGCATTTATAACGGCGGGGCTTATACCCATATCCTCGAGGAGCTCCGAAGCTTTGAGGCACTCCTTTATAACATCTCCTATCCCAACAATAACCCCATCCACCCCATCCTTCAAAATCTCCCCCCTTCCAATGGGAACCTCCTCCATCCCCTTAAAACTCACCTCCGTCCTCCCCCTCGGATACCTTATAGCAAAGGGCTTTTTCGAATTTATGGCTGTTCTAACAAGATTTCGGAGCTCATCGCCATCCTTCGGAGCGGAAACTATAAGATTGGGCACAAGACCAAGATACGAAAGGTCAAAAATGCCATGATGGCTTTTGCCATCCTCACCAACTATGCCAGCCCTGTCTATGCAGAAAACAACAGGAAGGGAGTGAAGGCATACATCCTCTATCACCTGGTCAAAAGCCCTCTGAAGGAATGTGGAATATATGCAAACTATGGGTATAAATCCCTGGGAGGCAAGACCTGCAGCAAAGGATACCGCATGTTGTTCGCATATCCCCACATCAAAAACCCTCTCGGGAAACCTCTCCTTAAGAGGCTTGAGCCCCGTCCCCTCAAGCATGGCGGCGGTTATGCCAACAAGCCTCGGGTCTTCTTCAAAAAGCTCTATAAGCGTCCTTCCGAGAACCTCGCTGTAGGTAAGACCCGAGGATAAGGAAGGGGAGGATACACCATGAAAATCGGAAGCCCTCTCCTCAGCAGGGGAATATCCCTTCCCTTTCTTCGTTACAACATGAAGAAGAAGAGGTCTCTCCTTGTAAGCCTTCGCCATCCTGAAATATTCCTCAAGCTCCTTTATATCATGTCCATCTATGGGACCAATATATGTGAAGCCGAGCTCCTCCCATAAAGGCGATTCAAGAATAAAACCCTTCATCCCGCCAACAAATTTTTTGTAAAAAGGAGATAAAAGGCGAGCGAAGGGAAGACCAAAAAGCCTCTTTTTAAACCTCCTATACCTCAGATCAAGCCTTACGCGGGAAAGAATCCGGGATAAGGCGCCAACGGAAGGAGAAATAGCCATGCCATTGTCATTCAGAACTATAATAAGCCTCTTCTTGAGATGACCTATGTTATTGAGAGCCTCATAAGCCATCCCCCCCGTCAGGGAGCCATCCCCTATAACCACAACAACATCAAAATCATCACCCGAAAAATCCCTCCCGCAAGCAACACCGAGGGAAAAAGATAAGGAATTCGAAGCATGCCCCGAAACAAAATGGTCATGCTCGCTCTCCGAAGGCTCAGGGAAACCGGAAATACCTCCATATTGCCTCAAGGTGTGAAAATCCCTCCACCTCCCCGTCAGAATTTTGTGAACATAACACTGATGACCAACATCCCATATTATCCTGTCCCGAGGACTCTCGAAAACCCTGTGAAGAGCAATGGTGAGCTCAACAACACCAAGATTCGATGCGAGATGACCTCCATTAACAGATACCGTCCTTAATATAAGCTCCCTTATCTCCCTCGCAAGCTCGTAAAGCTCACCATAACTAAAACCCCCAAGATCCCTCGGCGACCTAACCCTCTCAAGTAAACCCATCTCCACCCCCTATTATACCTCGTTTTCCCATATATAGAAAAGCGAGGTATATAAAAATTTAAATGGGGCGCGGAGGAGTCGAACCCCCAACCCCCCGATTAAGAGTCGGGTGCTCTACCTATTGAGCTAGCGCCCCTTTTAAGGTTCCCGATTTTAATATAGCAGGATTTGGGTTATCTTGCAAGTTTACAGACCTTTAGTTTTAAGTTCTTCCTCAAGGGTTTTATCGAGGACTTCTATAAGTTTTATACCATCCCTAAATAAGTTTTCAAGCTCATCCTCTTCAAGGAAGGCGTGGTAGAAGCTGGAATGGATCTTCTCCACATCTCTATATATCTTGAATAATTCTTTGCCCTCCTTAAATCTACTTATAAGGAATTCTTCTGCAAATTTCCTTTGCTTTCCATGTTTCTGCTGAGGTTCCCCTCTCTCAAGGATTGATATAGCATTTATGAGGCAGGACACAGTTCCCCACAGAGCTTCCCCTGCCTTTTCCGGATTTTTTAACCTTTCCTCACTGAAGTTTCGGAAATAATGGGAAGCCCTTTCCCTATAATCTCTAATTTTCTCGAGAAGCTCTTCTATCATATTTCGACATCCCTCTTTGTGTAGAGGGGTATTTCTTTCCCTTCCTTTATAGCTTTTTCAAGCCTAACCGAAATGCGAAAACCTCCCTTTACAAGACCATATTCCCTTAATATCTCCCAGAAATCCTTTGAGAAGAAGAGGCAATCGTTCAAAATAATGGTATAAAGGATAAATTTCGCCTTTGCTCCTTTAAGTTCGGATACATCC
>CAZTWH010000025.1:0-7927 GCA_964617575.1 uncultured Dehalococcoidia bacterium | reverse complement strand
CTCTGTAAGGTCCATCCTGACCGTATCCTGAAAGGGAGCAGTATATGATTTTTGGATTGACCTTGCGTAGTGTCTCATAATCTATCCCGAGCCTTCTCGCTACCCCCGGTCTGAATCCCTCGAGAACGACATCATATTCCCTCGCCAGTTTAAGAAAAATTTCCCGCCCCTCTTCCCTCTTGAGATTCAGGACAATGCTCCTTTTATTCCTGTTAACAAAGCTAAGATGCGCCTCCCTCTCCTCTCTCGGCGACCTCCCCCCTCCAACCATGCCCGAATTCCCCGGCTCCTCCACCTTGAACACGGAGGCACCCATATCTCCCAAAATCATCCCCGCGAAGGCGACAGGACCAACCCTCCCGACCTCAAGAACCTTTATTCCTTCAAGGGGGAGCATGAAAAAACGACCCCGAGGGGATTCGAACCCCCGATCTCCAGCTCGACAGGCTGGCGTGTTAGTCCGCTACACTACGGGGCCTCACCTTTATTATATAAGGAGGAAGGGGCAGGGTCAATATATGTTATAATTAAAGGGGGTGAAAAAGATGGCGATAAGAAGGTGGGAGGACCCGTTTGCGGAACTTCGAGAGACGGTAGACAGGCTTATAGATGAGAGCTTCAGACCCCTAAGGATGCTCAGGGGCTATGAGGAGATAGCTCCTTTCCCCATAGATGTTTATCAGACGGAGGACGAGGTTGTTGTCAAAGCATCCCTCCCCGGTGTTGATATAGAGGATGTTGATATATCAATAACCGGTGATGTCCTCACGATAAAGGGTGAGATGAAGGAGGAGAAGGAGGTGAAGGAGGAGAATTTTATCCTCAAGGAGATGAGGAGGGGGAGTTTCTCGAGGAGCATAAATCTTCCGCCGAACCTTGAGCCTGATAAGGCTGAGGCTGAGTTCGAAAAGGGTATCCTTACCATAAGGATACCGAGAAGGGAGAAGCCGAAGACAATAAAGGTGAAGACGAAGAAGGTTGCGGAGTAGATGGAGGAGGGGAGCTCAAGAAGGGTTTTCGTTTTTTCCCTCGGTTGTAAGTTAAATCAGGCTGAGAAGGAAAGGCTGGAGAGGAAACTCTCAGAGAGGGGGTTTTCCATCTCCTCTCCTGCGGATATTTACATAGTCCTCACCTGCACCGTTACCCATATAGCGGACAGGAAATCGAGAAACCTTATAAGGTCCTTGAAGAGGGAAGGTGCTTTTGTTATCGCGACGGGCTGTTATGCGGAGAGGTCTCCGAACGAGCTTTACGGTGCGGGTGCCGATGAGGTTTATGGAAACCATATGAAGGAGGATATACCCGATATCCTTGCCGGAAAGTTTGGTGAGGGGGAGCCTTCGGGATATGTCCGGAGGAGAACGAGGTTCTTTATAAAGGTCCAGGAGGGCTGTCCTTTCTCCTGCTCATACTGCATAGTCCCCAAGGTGAGGGGGAGGGGCAAGGATTTGGACCTAGAAAGCGTTGCCCGGGAGGTGAAGGATGCCCCCGAGGTTGTCCTGACATGGACATGCCCATCTGACCCTGTGAAGATTCTCGAATTCTTCCTCGAGAGAACAAAGGTTCCGAGAATAAGGCTCTCCTCCCTCCTCCCCCATCAGATAACCCCTCACCTCATAGAGCTCCTCCGCCATGAGAGAGTCTGCCCCCATATCCATCTCCCATTGCAGAGCGGAAGCGATAAGGTCTTAAGGCTCATGAGAAGACCCTATGATATCGATATGTATGAGGAAAAATTCCACGAGCTTCTCAAAGTCCCTGATATGGCTATAACAACGGATGTGATAGCGGGGTTCCCCGGGGAGGATGAGGGAGACTTTATGAGAACCCTCGAGCTCGTAAAAAGGCTCCCCTTCTACAAAATCCATGTCTTCCCCTTCTCACCAAGACCCGGAACTGACGCCTTCAATATGAGGGGGGTGGATGAGGTGGAGAAGAGAAGAAGGGTCTCGGAGCTTTTGAGAATAGGGAAGGAGAAGGAGAGGGAATTCAGAAGAAGATATATAGGGAAAGTCCTTCCCGTCCTCGTTGAGGAGAAAGATGGCTCCCTAAAGGGAATATCCCATAACTATATAAAAGTCCTGCTCAATGAGGGTGAGAAAGGGGAAATAATAAATGTGAGGATAAAAGGAGAAGAAGGAGAAATGCTTTTGGGAGAGAGGGAAAATGGAAGGTAAAATACCCCTCTATATACTTCTCTTCATAATATGTCTCCTTTTCTCAGCTTTCTTCTCAAGCTCTGAAACAGCATATATATCCCTCCAGAGAATAAGGCTTAAACACCTCTCCAAAAAAGGCGTCGAGGGCGTAAAGGATGTAATAGAAATGACGGAAAAACCCGAAAAACTCCTCACAACAATCCTAATAGGAAATAACCTCGTGAATACAGGAGCAGCAGCCCTCGGAACAATAATAGCAGTAGCAATGCTCGGAGAGGAAAAAGGACTCCTCATAGCTACCCTCTCGGTAACAGCCATAATCCTCGCCTTCGGAGAAATAGCCCCAAAAATCCTCGCAACAAAAATAGGAGAAAAATTGTCCATACTTTACATAAAGCCAATAAAATTCTTTCTTTTGCTTTTTTATCCTTTTGTTTACATTTTCTCGAAGCCTGGTGAGATACTGGGCAGGAGTTCGGGCAGGCTTATTACTGAGGAGGAGGTGAGGACCATCATATCTGTTGGGAGGGAGGAGGGTGCTGTTGAGGAGAAGGAAGCCGAGATGATGGAGAAGGTTATGGAATTTGGTGACAGGAGGGTTATTGAGGTTATGACTCCGAGGACGGAGATAGTGTGGGTTGAGAAGGGGACATCTTTTGATGAGTTCTTGAAGCTTTATCAGAAAGGTTTTCATTCAAGGTTCCCCGTATATGATGAGACTGTTGACAATGTTGTGGGTGTTTTATGGATAAAGGATATATTAAAGGCTATGGGGGAGGGGAAGCTTCCGGATGATATAACTCTTCTCGCCCGCCCGGCCTATTTTGTTCCTGAGTCGAAGCAGATAGGCGAGCTTTTCCATGAGATGCAGACAAGGGGGGAGACATTTGCCGTTGTTGTTGATGAATATGGTGGGACATCGGGGATAGTCACCCTTGAGCAGCTTGCTGAGGAGATAGTTGGCTCGCTGGGTGATGAGCTTTCCAGGAAGGAGGTTGTTCAGACCATAGAGGGGGGAGCTTATGAGGTGGATGGTGGAATAAGGATAGAGGAGGTTAATGAGAAGTTATCCCTTTCAATTCCCCCCGGAGATTATGAGACCCTTGCCGGTTTTATACTCCACAATCTCGGTCGTGTGCCGGAGGAGGGGGAGAGCGTAAGGTATGGCGACTTTGTTTTCACCATAAAGAAGATGAGGGGTGTAAAGATAGAGAAGGTTCTTGTGAGGAGGGATGCAAAGGCTGAGGGTAATCCATACTAAGGAAGGGGATTTAAAATACATATCCCATCTTGACCTCATGAGGCTCTGGGAGAGAGCTTTGAGGAGGGCTGGAATACCTTTATCTTACTCCAAGGGTTATAATCCGAGACCGAGGCTTTCTTCAGCCGCGCCCCTTCCCCTCGGTTTTACGAGCAGCCATGAGCTTCTTGACATCTTCCTCTCAAGGAGGGTTTCCATAGGGTATTTTTTGAAAGCTGTTAAGGCGAATCTCCCCGAGGGTATAGATGTTCTGGATGTTGATGAGGTATGGGTTGGTCTTCCTTCCCTTCAATCCCTCGTGAGGTTCTGTGAGTATATGGTCGGCGTTATTTTTGATGAGGATGAGCTTAAAGAGAGGGTTTATGATTTCTTATCGAAGAAGGAGTTTTTCTGGGAGTATTTGAGGGAGAGGGAGAGGAGGAGATATGATTTAAGGAAATTCGTCGGCGATATATGGCTCCGTGGGAGGGAGGGGGGGCTCACTATACTCAGCATGAGATTAAGGCATGATGAAAAGGGTGCCGGGAGACCTGACCATGTCCTCTACGCCCTTGGCATAGATGATTTCGAATTTATCCACAGGACGAGGATAATTCTTGAGGAGAGGTGATAGGAAGGGTTCTTAAGTTCATAAAAGAGGAAGGGCTTATAGAAGGGGGGAGGGTTGTTGTCGGAGTATCGGGAGGTCCCGATTCACTGGCTCTCCTCCACATCCTCTATTCGCTCAGGGAAGAGCTCGGCATAGAGATAATATCGGCTCATTTAAATCATATGCTGAGGGAAGAGGCGGAGCTTGATGAGAAATATGTGGAGGAGGTGTCAAAAAAGCTCGGCGTCGTCTTTGTATCCGAGAGGAGGGATATAAAGAAGTTGAGGGGGAAAAGGTCGATAGAGGAGGCTGCGAGGGAGGAGAGGTATGATTTCTTATGTGATGTCGCCTTGAGGTTCGGGACGGATACGATAGCCGTAGGTCATACCGCATCGGATCAGGTTGAGACCGTCCTTCTCCATTTCCTCCGGGGGATGGCTCTCCCCGGCCTCTCCGGCATGAAGCCCCTATCTTTCTGGAAGAGGGGAGACAAAACTTTCAGGATAATAAGACCCCTCCTTGAGGTCAGGAGGGAGGAGACCCTCTCCTACTGTGTGAGGGAGAATCTCTCACCGAGGTTCGATGAATCCAATCTGTCCCTATCCTTCACGAGGAACAGGATAAGGCTTAAAATTCTGCCCATCCTCAGGAACTTCAATCCCAAATTTGATGAAGCTGTCATAAGGGCTTCGAGGGCTTCGAGGATGGATCTTGATTTTATAGAGGGAGAGGTGGGGAAGCTATGGGGGGATGTTATTGAGGAGGACGGCTATGTGAGGATAAAGAACAGGGCTTTCCTTGAGCTCCATCCATCCCTTAAAAGGCATCTTATAAGGAAGGCTATAGAGAAGATATCCGGGACCCTCAAGGATATAGAGTATTCCCATATAGAGGGGATATGCGAGCTTATGGAGAAGCCTCAGGGGAAGGAGCTCCATCTCCCTTACGGAGTCAAATTCTACGGAAGTTATGATGAGAGTTATATATACAGGGGCGAGCTCCCCTCCCCCTTCCCTCCCCTTGAATCCGAATATGAGGTGAAAGTCCCCGGCGAGACAAGGATACCCGGATGGGTTGTAAGAACGGAGGTTCTCGATAAGCCTTTGTCCCCCGATGACCCCTTCTCAGCCCTATTTGACCTTGATGACCTCGGCGTCCTTTCTGTTAGAGGGAGGAGGAGGGGGGACAGGTTCAGACCCGAGGGTGGGAGGGGGAAGAAGCTCAAGGAGTTCATGATAGATGAGAAGATACCGAGGATATGGAGGGATAATATACCTCTTCTTCTATCCGATGGCGAGATAATATGGGTTGTTGGTTTTAAAAGGGGAGAGAGGGGGAAGATAAAGCCTGGGACGAAAAAATTTCTCCTCGTCAGGTTCGTAAGGAGTTAGCTTTCCTTTTTCAGACTTTCCATGGCTTTTCTTGCGTCCTCAAGGAATTTTCTGACCCCTGCTATGGCGTTCTTGTGCTCGACAAGTCTTCTTAAAACATCGGGGGGAGCTGTTATAACCGGCGCGCCCGCCTCCATGGCTGTTATAAAATCCGAGACACCTCTTATGCTCGCGGCTATTATCTTGCTATCATAATCCCACATATCGAGCCATCTTAAGGATATATCGAGGATGGAACCGGGGTCGCCGCCCTCATCCGCTATCCTCCCCATAAATACGCTTATATATGTGGCGCCAGCCTTGGCGGACATAACGACATGCCCCGGGGATAGGGCGAGGGTGGCATTAACCCTTATCCCATCCTCCTCGAGCTTTCTCATAACATCGTAAAGGGGTCTCCCGCTGGTTGTGAGCTGAGGTATCTTTATGACCATATTCTCCGCTATCTCTGAAAGCCTGTGAGCCTCATCTATCATCCTCCCGGGTTCCTCCTCCACAACCTCAACGCTTAAAGGTCTCGGTTTTATAAGCTCCGCTATCTCCTTAGCCCCCTTCTCGAAGTCATATATCCCATCCCTCACCATTATCGTGGGGTTTGTCGTCACGCCGTCCAGGACCCCCATCTCGAGCCATCTCTCTATCTCCTTTATATCGGCGCTGTCGAGGAATATCTCCATATCACCTCCTATTTTAAACCATCAGGAGGTATCCTGACTATCCTGTCCACGAATATGCAGGGAGTCACTATCACCTCAGGGTCAAGCTCCCCCACCTCGACTATCTCATCGACCTCAACTATGGTTATCCTCGCAGCCATAGCCATAAGGGGGTTGAAGGACCTCGATGTCCCTTTATATATGAGATTGCCCATCTTATCAGCCTTGTAAGCCCTTATGAGGGCGTAATCCGCCTTCAAGGCATATTCGAGGAGCATCTCCCTCCCATCTATAACCCTCTTCTCCTTCCCCTTCTCAACGATTGTCCCGACACCCGTCGGTGTGTAGAAAGCGCCTATCCCAACCCCACCAGCCCTTATCCTCTCAGCAAGGGTTCCCTGGGGGACAAGCTCGAGCTCAACCTTCCCCTCCCTGTAAAGCTTTTCGAAGGGGGAATAGACGGCGGATGTTGCGGGGAATGGGAAGCTAGCTATGGCTTTCTTTACCTGCCCGTTCTCTACAAGGACATTGGCATCAACATATGGCTTCCCTCCGGGGCTTCCGAAAGCGGGTCCGAGCCCCACCGTGTTCCCTATTATCGTGAGGTCCTTCGCGCCATGTTCTTTGAGGGCGAGGATAAGATTCTGGGGACAGCCGCCCGGACCACCGAAGCCATCTATCATTATAACCGCGCCGTCAGGTATATCGGACACAGCCTCCCTGAAACTCCCGAAAATCTTATCCTTCATCCCAACCCCTCATCATATATAATAAAAGGAAGGGGGAGGTGGTGAAAGAGAGGCTTCCGAGGGAAGTAGTAGCCATGAGGGTTGCTAAGGAGTTCTTCGATGGTGCCGTCGTGAACCTGGGAATAGGAATACCCACCCTCTGCGCCAACTACATACCGCCCGGCATAGATGTCATATTCCATACCCAGAACGGAGCCCTCGGCTTCGGTCCGATACTCACCGAGGATGAGATAGATAAGGCGGATATAAATCTCATAAACGCGGGAGGACAGTTCATATCAAGGAAACCGGGCATGAGCTTCTTCGACCATGCCACATCCTTCGGGATGATAAGGGGAGGTTATATAGATATAACTGTCCTCGGAGCCCTCGAGGTATCGGGAAAGGGCGACCTTGCAAACTGGTTCAATCCGAAAAGAGGTGTCGGGAATATCGGGGGAGGAATGGACCTCGCCTTTAACGCAAAAAAGGTTATAGTGGCTATGGAACACACAACGAAAGACGGAAAGCCAAAGATAGTTAATGAATGCTCCCTCCCTCTAACAGCCCCGAGATGCGTGAAGATGATAGTGACGGATATAGCCGTGATAGAAATAAAGAACGAAAAGCCGATACTTAAGGAAGTGGCGCCCGGCTGGACCCCCGAGGAGGTTCAGGCGCTTATGGAACCCGAGCTCATAATAGCCCCTGATCTCAAGGAAATAGAGCTCGCCTGATGATAAGGGTGCTCCCCGAGGAAATAGCATCCAAAATAGCGGCGGGAGAGGTTATAGAAAGACCTTCCTCGGTCGTAAAGGAACTTGTCGAAAATTCTATAGACGCAGGCGCAAAAAATATAATAGTCGAAGTTGTAGGCGATGGAACAAAGCTCATAAGAGTTAAGGACGACGGGGAAGGTATAAAATACGATGAAGTCGAGCTCGCATTCCAGAGGTTCTCAACAAGCAAGATAAAAACCACACAGGACCTCGAAAATATAACATCCCTCGGATTCAGGGGCGAAGCCCTCCCATCCATAGCATCCGTCTCAGAGGTATCAATGACAACAAGAACGGAGGACGAAAAGCTCGGAACCCTGATACATCTGAAAAAAGGTAAAGTCATAGGGAAAACCCGCCTTCC
>CAZTWH010000024.1:0-7979 GCA_964617575.1 uncultured Dehalococcoidia bacterium | reverse complement strand
TGGACGGAGAAAAAATAAACGGATTCGAAATAATCCACACACCCGGTCATACAAAGGGTCATCTCTGCTTCTACCTCGAGGATAGAAAGATATTGTTCTCGGGCGATATGGTCCTCGCCCTAACAACAACCGTTATACTTCCTCCATCCGGGGACATGGGAGAATACATAAAATCCCTTGAGAAGCTTCTCTCATACGAAATAAAAATGATCCTCCCCGCTCATGGTCCGCCCATAAAGGAGCCCGAGAGGAGAATAAGGGAGCTTATAGAGCACCGTCTTTCGAGGGAGAGGGAGATTTTATCCCTTATAGAGGAAGGGGTGGATGAGACGGAAAGGCTTGTGGAAAAGATATATGGGGAGCTTTCCGAATTTGAGATGAAGCTTGCGAGGAAGCAGGTTCTTGCCCACCTAATAAAGCTTGAGAGGGAAGGGAGGATAGGGAGGGAGTTATTTTTAAAGCTTACAAAAAATGCTAAAATTTAATTGGTCCCTGTAGCTCAAGGGATAGAGCGCGAGCCTCCGGAGCTCGTGATGGGAGTTCGAATCTCCCCAGGGACGGAGGTGTTATGGAGATACGCTGGCATGGAAGAGGAGGACAGGGCATAGTAACGGCTGCGAAGCTCCTCGCTGAGGTTTCCATCTACGGGGGAAAACATGCTCAGGCGCTTCCGGATTATGGTGCTGAAAGGATGGGGGCGCCCATAAGGGCTTATACAAGGATATCCGATAAACCCATAAGGGCTTATTGCCAGATAACATCCCCGGATATCGTTGTCGTCGTCGACCCCACCCTTATAGATGCTGTCCCTGTCGATGAGGGGCTTAAGAAGGACGGCATAATTCTTGTCAACATAAACTTACCCCCCGAGGAATTGAAGGAGAGAATGGGCTGGAATGCGAGGGTTCACACGGTTGATGCGACATCCATAGCCCTTTCTTGCATAGGAAGGAACTTCCCGAACATACCCCTTCTCGGCGCGTTTGTAAAAATAACAGGTGTTGTAAAGCTTGAGGAGGTGGAGAAAAAAATGAGGGAGAAATTCGGGGGGAGGGTTAGGTTGGAGGAAATGGAGGGGAATGTAAGGGCTTTAAGGAGAGGATATGAGGAGGTGAGATGAAGGGGTGGAGGGAGATACCCATAGGCGCTGTCATCCTCGAGCCCGGAAATTCGAGGGATTACAAGACGGGGACATGGAGAACCTTCAGACCCGTGAAGGATGATAAGAAATGTGTGAGATGTCTTCTATGTTTGATATACTGCCCTGAGGGTGCCATAAAGGTGAACGATAAGGTCGAGATAGACCTTGATTTTTGCAAAGGATGCGGAATATGTGCGAACGAATGCCCGAGGGGAGCTATAGAGATGAAGGAGGAGAGGGAATATGTCAAACATTGTGGCTTTTGATGGAAACGAGGCTGTAGCCTTTGCTATGAAGCAGATAAATCCTGATGTTGTGGCGGCTTATCCGATAACACCCCAGACGGAGATAGTTCAGAGATTCAGCCAATATGTTGCTGATGGCGTTGTGGATACCGAGTTCGTACCTGTTGAGAGCGAGCATGCTGCCATGAGCGCCTGTATAGGGGCGGCTGTTGCTGGCGCGAGGGCTATGACCGCGACATGCGGAGCAGGGCTTGCCCTCATGTGGGAGATGCTGTGGTGCGCTTCTGGCATGAGGCTGCCCATAGTTATGATAGTTGTCAACAGATCCCTATCAGCCCCTCTCAACATACTCACGGACCAGACCGATATGATGGGCGTGAGGGATGCGGGGTGGATACAGATTTATGCGGAAAACCATCAGGAGGTATATGATAATGTCATACAGGCTGTGAGGATAGCAGAGCACCCCGAAGTTATGCTCCCCGTTATATGCGGACATGCCGGTTTCACCTTGGGTCATACCCTCGGAAGACTTGAGGTTCTCCCCGATGAGGATGTTAAAAGATTTGTGGGCGAGCCGAAGCCCATTTACTCCATCCTCGATGTAAAAAATCCGAAGACCTTCGGCGCGTGCGCCCATTCGGATTACTTCTTTGAATTCAGAAGGCAGCAGTGGGACGGGATGGAGAAGGCTCTCAAGGTGATACCTGAGGTGGGGGAGGAGTTCGGGAGGCTTACCGGAAGAAGATACGAGCTTGTTGAGGAATACAGGTGCGAGGATGCGGATATAATATGCGTTATAATGGGCTCCGCCGCAGGTGCTCTCAGGGAAGCCATAGATTATGCGAGGGAGAGAGGGGTAGGGGTTGGGATGCTCAAGATAAGATGCTTCAGACCCTTCCCCGGAGACAGGGTTTTCGATGTCCTTAAAGGGAGGAAGGGGGTGGTAGTGTTCGACAGGGTCAGCGCATTCGGAGGAGATGTCAGCCCTTTGTGCGCTGATGTCTGCTCATCCCTTTACACGAGGGGTGAGAAAAACGCCCTTATATACGGGTACATATACGGTCTCGGCGGGAGGGACACCGTTCCTGAGGAATTTATAAAAGTTTTTGATGAGGTTCTATCCGCCCTTAAGGAAGGCGAGAGTTTCAGGATGAAATTCCTTGGTTTGAGGGAGTGAGATGGAGAGGATAGTTTTGAAGGAACTTGTTGACAAAGAGGGTGGACTTTCATCGGGGCACAGGCTTTGCGGGGGATGTGCTGAGGGGATAATAGTGAGGCAGGTTCTCCTCGCCATAGATAAGCCCGTTGTATGTGTGTGCCCCACAGGATGCCTTGAGGTCTCAACAACTCCCTTCCCCTATACATCCTGGAAAATTCCATGGGTTCATGTCGCCTTCGAGAACGCGGCAACAGTGGCATCCGGTATAGAAGCGGCTTATAAGGTTTTGAAGAAGAAGGGGAAGGTCAAAGATGATATAGAGATAGTTGTATTCGCGGGGGATGGCGCCACATATGATATAGGTCTTCAATGGCTCTCAGGCGCTGTTGAGAGGGGGCATAAGTTTTTATATGTATGCCTCAATAACGAGGCTTACATGAACACGGGCATCCAGAGATCCGGGGCAACACCTTTCGGTGCTTGGACGACGACAACCCCGGTGGGTAAAGTTAAGCCCGGGAAACTTGAGTCGAGGAAGGATATCACGGGGATAATGATAGCCCACAACATACCATATGCGGCGCAGGCATCCCCCCATGCATGGGGGGACCTTGCGAGAAAGGTGAGAAAAGCCATAAAAAAACAGGGACCTTCCTTCATAAATGTCATCTCCCCCTGTCCGAGGGGCTGGAGATACCCCTCTCAGAAAACAATAGAGATAGCAAGACTTGCTGTAGAGACAAGAATATGGCCTCTTTATGAATTCGAGGATGGGAAACTCACCATAAACTACATGCCATCGGAGAAAAAACCCATAGAGGAATGGCTTAAACTTCAGGGAAGATTCTCTCACCTTTTAAGGGAGGAGAACAGGGAAATTCTCAAAAGGCTTCAGGAGGAAATCGACCTCGAGTGGGAAAGGCTTCTTAAGAAGGCAGAGATCTCATAAAAATGCGGGGGAAATTTGGGGCTCCTTATATTAAGTGGATTTCTATCTCTTCTCTTTCAATTTGGTAGTTTATCTCTGGGGATAGGATACGGAACACTCCTCGTTCCCATCCTTATACTTCTCGGTTTTCCTCCCCTCACCGTTATACCCGCTGTTCTTTTCAGTCAGTTCCTGGGGGGAATTGTGGGAGGTCTTCTTCACCACAGTTTCGGAAATATAAGACTCGATTTCAGAAGGGAGAGGGCTGTGAGGAAAAAGCTCTCATCCCTCGGATATATTCCGAGGTCGGAGGATTCCAAGGTTATCCTCCTCCTCTCTCTCCTCGGATGTGTAGGCTCCTTGCTCGGTGTCCTCATAGCTCTCAATATACCCGAGGTAGCCCTCAGAATATATATAGGCGCCTTGGTTCTGCTTGTGGGTTTCGGAATAATTTTCGGAAGAAGATGGGGATTTTCATGGAGAAGGCTTTTTATATTCGGTTTCATAGCTTCCCTAAATAAAGGCTTAAGCGGCGGAGGATATGTTCCCATCATAACAGGGGGTCAGATAATAAGCGGAAGAGGTGTGAAAAGCTCCGTGGGGAGCACAAGCATAGCCGTATCCGTCGCCTGCCTCTTCGGCTTTATGGGCTATCTTTTTATGGGGAGGGATGTAAATTTATGGCTTTTAATATCAACGACAACAGGTTCGGTTCTGGCAGCGCCCCTCGCTGCTTTAACGACAAAGAAAATGGAGGAGAAAAGGTTGAAATTCCTGATAGGTGCGGTTATGATAGTGATTGGGGCTATAACCATAATAAAGGCTTTCTGAGGAGGTTTCATGGATCTTAGGGAGCTTGAGAACCTCAGCATATATATAATAAGGGAGGCTTATTCGGAGTTTAAGAACATAGCCGTCCTCTGGAGCACAGGGAAGGATTCTACAACTGTCCTCTGGCTCGCAAGGAAGGCTTTCTTCGGGAAGATACCCTTCCCCGTGATTCACATCGACACCGGATATAAATTCAAAACGATGTACGAGTTCAGGGACAGGATAGCAAAGGAATGGGAGCTTGAGCTCATCGTGGCGAGGAATGAGGAAGCCTTGGGGATCGGTCCTGAGGCGGGGAAATTTGAATGCTGCACGAAACTCAAAACGGAGGCGCTCAAGAAATGCCTTGAAAAATATGGATTCGATGCCCTTATCCTCGCTATAAGGAGGGATGAGCATGGCATAAGGGCTAAGGAGAGATACTTCTCCCCGAGGGATGAGAACTTCAGATGGGATTATAAGGATCAGCCCCTTGAGGTATGGGAGCACTTTCAGAGTCATCTTGAGGAGGGAAACCATATGAGGGTTCATCCCATCCTCCACTGGAGGGAGCTTGATGTATGGGAGTATATAAAGAGGGAGAATATTCCCGTAAATCCGATGTATTTCTCAAAGGGGGGAAAGAGGTACAGAAGCCTCGGCTGTGAGCCGTGCACATTCCCCATAGAATCTGAAGCCAAAACGATAGACGAGATAGTTGAGGAGATAAGAAATACGAAGATAGCGGAGAGGGTGGGAAGGGCTCAGGATAAGGAGAGGCTTTTCACCATGCAGAAATTAAGGGCTCTCGGGTATATGTAGAGATGAATGTAGCGGTAGTTGGACATGTTGACCACGGAAAATCGACCCTCATAGGGAGGATTCTATACGATTCCGAATCCCTCCCGGAGGACAGGCTTGCCGAGATTCAGAAGCTCCTTGAGGAATATAAAAAGAGGTTTGAATTCGCCTACTTTCTGGATTCCTTCGAGGAGGAGCTCAAGGAGGAGAGGACGATAGATACAACCCGTGTTTTCTTCAAAGGGAAGGAGAGGCTTTACACGATAGTGGATGTCCCGGGACACAGGGAATTTATAAAGAATATGCTAACGGGCGCCTCCCGTGCGGATATAGCGATACTTGTGGTAGCCGTCGATGAGGGAGTTAGGGAGCAGACAAAAAGGCACTCCTTCCTTTTAAGCCTACTCGGGATAAATAAAGTCATAGTCCTTATAAATAAAATGGATCTTGTTCAGTATAGAGGCGAGGAGTTTGAGAGGGTAAAGGGGGAGGTATCGGAGCTTCTCAGCTCTTTTAAAATCTCTCCTTTAAATTTCATACCCATATCAGCCCTCGAGGGCGATAATGTTTATAAAAGGTCGAGGTGGATGGATTGGTATAAGGGACCGACCTTTATAGAAGCCCTCGATGCGGTTGAGGAGGTGAGGAGGACCGAGAGACCTCTTAGGTTTGTTGTCCAGGGCATATATGAGGGGATAGTTGTGGGGAGGGTTGAATCCGGTGTTTTGAGGAGGGGGGATGAGCTTCTATTTCTCCCATCAGGGTTTAAAGGCAGGGTTGAGGGTATAAAGAGATACCCCGAGGATATTGAGGAGGCTTTTGAGGGGGATAGTATAGGAATTATTACAGGCTCGAGACCCGAGAGGGGAGATGTTGGGGGGAGGCTCTCAGCCCCACCCGTCTCCTCCCGCGGATTTCTGGGCGAGGTTGTTATCCTTGAGGGCGGGGTTGAGAAGGGGGAGGAGGTCCTGATAAAATGCGGGACGAGAAGGGTAAGAGGTCTTGTGAAGGAGATAAGGGAGAGGATAGATTCCGAAACGGGCGAGATTCTCGAAAAAAATCCCGCAAAAATCCCTGAAGGTGATGCCGGGGTTTTTGTATTCGATACGGAACCCATAGTTCTGGAGAAATTCTCAGAGATTCCCGAGCTCGGAAGATTCGTCCTTATAAGAAACGGGAGGAATATAGGTGCCGGTATAGTCCTCGCAAATATCCCTGAGACCAACAAGGGTTCCGGATAGTATAGGAATGAGAGGAAGAATGACAAAATGCCACGGCTCCATACCCGGAACAGCACACCCGAAAGGAGATGTCTCAACCATCCCTACAACAATGCAGGAGAAAATGCTGAGAATTATGCCCAGGGAGAAGCCATACCATATATCCTTCTTGGGCGAGGATAAAATCCTGCCCGATATCCAGATGAAAGCGGCGAAAAATAAAACAGCCGATATAATCCCGAGGATGCCGAGTTCGCACCACAGCTGAAAATATGCGTTGTGAGGATTCACAACCTCATATTTCGAAATAAGCTCGCCAAGACCTATGCCCGAGGGAGGTATTTTCCCCAGCTTCCTCCCTATGGAACTCAGTAAATCTATACGGCTAAGAACGGATTGAGCATTTATAAGTCTTATAAGGGATTCCCCCGTAAGACTAACTATTAAAAAGAGCAAAAATGAACCCGAAACGCAGGAGAAAATCCTCCTCCATCCCCTCGTGAATGGGGAAATACATAGAGCTATGAAGAAAAGGATGAGCATGAGGAGAAGAAGACCGTGGGATGAGAGGGTTGGGCTCTCAGGCGATAGAAACCAGTCGGGAAGGGTCGGAAAGGGATTTTTTGCGGGTATCATCTCCCCGAGGAAGGCGTTGCCCTTCGCCATATAAACCGAGGATTCCTTCCCCATCCCGAAAATTATGAAAAGAAAAACGATAAAACCCATAAAGGAATAAATAAGGGGGAAAAGAAGCTTCTTATAGGGAAAGTGGACGATTATAAAGTAAGCTAAAATGGAGGCTATAAGGGTCTGGAAAATTCCCACGGATAACCTTGAATCTGAAACAACAAGCCCCCAAACCCCTCCTCCGAAGGCGAAAGCTAAAGGCATAAGGAAAGGTGTCAGCCTCATATCCTTTAAAAACCAGAAAAGGGTTGGGAGAAAGGATATTCCGAGAAAAATCCATGATAGGAGAATTTTATCGAGGATAACGAATATGTAGACGCAGAAAAGGGAAGCTCCTGCTGTGAAAAAGAGAAGCCAGTTCAGGAGAGAAATCATTCCTCCTTCTCCTCAAGCCATGTCTCAGCCTCCTCAGCAACCATCATCCCCTCCATCTTCTCATAGAATTCTCTGAATGTATCCCATACCTTTTCGGGAGGCTCGTGGGAGAGAAGACATATTTGAGTCAGGAGGGATGCGGACTGGATAAGAAAAAGCCTCCTTAGATTCCTCTCCTCCCTCCTCCTTATCTTCTCAACATGCTTCTTCTGCTCCTCGAGTATATGAGAGAGGAGTTCATCCGGGTTTTGAGCTTCGAAACCGCAGTAAGGGCACTTAAACATCCTCCCACCCCCAACCGAAATTATAACCCAACCTCGGGTCAGGGATGGACTTACATACGGCAAAGCCCCTGCCTTCCGCTACGGGATGAAAAATCCGCTCTCCTCCGCCGGCTTCTCCCCGAGGGTTGGATTTGCCCCCTCCACAGCAACCCTTCCTATGGTATCCTTCATTATCTCGTCCGTTCCGCCCGCGCTTATAAGAAGGGGAACGAAGCGGAAATAAGCCTGAGGAAGATAATCCTCCATAACACCCGAGCCGCCGTGTATGTTTATGGCATGAAGGGCGCTCCTCTCAGCCGCCTGTGTTGCAAAATATTTGGCGATCG
>CAZTWH010000023.1:0-8189 GCA_964617575.1 uncultured Dehalococcoidia bacterium | reverse complement strand
GACCCAGTTGACACCCTCCTTGGTTATTCTGTACCTCCCCTTCCCATCGGTGGCTACATATCCCTCTTTAACGAGGGATTTCAGGTGTTCTGACACAGCTTGAGGAGTTATATTCAGCCTGTTCCCTATTTCCCTTTGCATTATAAAGGGCTGGTTTGCGGCTATCTCCACGAGGATCTGAAATTTCGTCGCATTCTCCTTTTTCCCGAAAAGTTTTATCATAGGCAATCCTCACACCTCCCGAATATTACAAGATGTTTTATCTTGGGGTGGAATTTGTATTTATCTTTTAAAAACTTCTCGAAATCTTTTATCTCTTCAGCCTTTATCTCGATTGTTTTTCCGCATTTTTCGCATACAAGGTGGTGGTGTTCCCCTTTCTCCGCATGGTGATATCTCATTATCCCGTCGCCCATGTCCGTTTTTGTTACGAGACCGAGCTTCTCGAGGAGTTCCAAGGTTCTGTAAACGGTGGATATGTTTGCCGTGGGATATACTTTTCTCATGTCCTCGTATATCTCCTCCGCCGATATATGGGTTTCCGCTTTATGGAGTATCTGGAGGATAAGCAATCTCTGGGGGGTTAGCCTGTATCCGTGCTCTTTTAGGACATCAAAACATCCCATCCAATCTAATTATAGATTATTTTTTGAACCTCAGGATTATATCCCTTATTCTTCCCCTTCTCCCTATATCCCTGAATTTCTTCCCCCTCATCGATGGAAGTTTATCTTTTGAAATTGTTTTGAGGAATATGAGGTTCCTTAATATCTCCCTTCTCAATATCCTTGAAGCTTCCTCGGGATTCATCTGTGTTCCTCCCCGTGGCTCGGGTATTATCTCATCAACAAGCCCTATTTCAAGAAGCTCCGGAGGGGATATTTTTAATTCCCTTATTGTCTCCTGTGATAGATAAGTTTCGCCGAGGAGGTAGGATAGCCTTTCCGGAGGGAAAGGTGAGAGGTAAGCGTTCTCGAAGATGAGGACCTTGTCGGCTATTATGAAGGGGAGGGCACCCTCGCCGCCACCTTCGCCTATTATCACGGATATTATGGGGACCCTTAATGATGTCATGAGGGTTATTGTGTCCGCTATAGCTTTTCCGAGACCTTTCCCCTCATCCTCAGGCTCGATAGATGGTCCCGGTGTATCAACGAGGGTTATTAAGGGGAGACCGAATTTCTGGGCGAGCTTCATAGCCCTCTGGGCTTTCCTGAAGCCTTCAGGCTTTATCCTCCTCTTCTCATGCCCTATTATCACAAACCTCTGGGTTCCTATCTCCCCTATTCCGCATATAACCCCTTCATCCTCACCTCCCATCCCATCCCCTCTTATCTCAAAGAAATCCCTCGTCATCCTGAAAATATATTCCGAGGATGAGGGTCTCTGAGGTATCCTCGCGAGCTCTATCGTGTAGCCTGTCCCCTTCGGAAATTCCCTCTCCATTCTCCCCTCCATGGAGATGGAGAAACCCGGTGTTAAAAGTTCGAGAAGCTTTGATAATGTATCCTTAAGCCTCTCCCTCTCAACTATGCTATCTATAAGACCTCTTTTAAGATGATACTCCGCCGAATGGGACTCCTCCCGTGCTTTCGGCATAAGCTTTTTAGGATATACGCCGAGGAGGGCACCCGGCTCCGCTATTTTTATATCAGCCATATTTGCGAAGCTTGAGAAAACCTCGCCCGTGGAGGGATTTCCGAGGACGGATATATAGGGAAGACCTTTCTCCGAAAATCTCGATATGTAGAAGGAGATCCTTGCGGATTGAAGAAGGGAGAGGGCACCCTCATAAGCCCTCCCACCGCTCGATGATATAAGGGCTATGACGGGAAGTTTTTTTCTCGTCGCATATTCAAAAGCCCTCCCTATCACCTCCCCCGCTATATGACCTATGCTACCACCGAGGAATGAGAAGTCTGTTGCTATTATAACCGTCTTTATCCCGTTTACCAAGCCAACACCAGCTACGACGGACTCGTAAAGGGAGGTCTCCTCCCTCGTCTTTCTCAATATCTCCCTGTAAGGGGATGGGAGGGGGAAGGGGAAGGAAGGTCTTATATCAAGTTCCCTGAAACTCCCCCTGTCTGTAATAAGACCTATCCTCCTCCAGCAGGATATGTAATGATGAAATCCACAATTCCCGCATACCCTGTATCTCCCGAAATAGGGCGAACCCGTAAGGTCCACATCGCAGAAAAGACATCTCTCCTCAGGAACGCTTTTGTCCATGGAGTAGGGCTCTATAACTTCACCCTCCCTAACCCTCTCCAGAAGATATGCCGCGAGGGATATAAGCCACCTCATTCCTCTATAACCCCCTCATTCCTTAAAAGTTCCATGAGTCTCGCAGCCCTCGGATACCCTATCCTGAGTTTCCTCTGAAGAAGGGACACCGATAATCTCCCACCATGCTCCCTCGCTATCTCCTTCGCAGCCTCAAGAAGTTCGTCCCTCCCTTCGCTCCCTATATCGAGGGACATAAATTCCCTCCCGTATTCATCAGTAAAGCCTTCCTTTACAGCCCATTCCCTCCAGAAGTTTGTAACCCTCTCTATCTCCTCATCGGATACATAACAAGCCCTCAGCCTCTTGGGTCTCGGAGCGCCCGGGGGGATGAAAAGCATATCACCTTTGCCAAGAAGTTTCTCGGCACCCTGCATGTCAAGGATTATCCTCGAATCAACGGAGGAGGCAACCCTGAAGCTTATCCTCGCCGGGAAGTTCGCCTTTATAAGACCTGTTATTATGTCTACGGAGGGTCTCTGGGTTGCTGTTATGAGGTGTATTCCTGAGGCTCTCGCCATCTGGGATAGTCTTGTTATGAGGGACTCGACCCTTTCGGATGCCATGAGCATGAGGTCTGAGAGTTCGTCTATTATTATGACTATATAGGGAAGTTTCCTCTCCGCCCTCTTGTTATACCCCTCTATATTCCTCGCCCCGAGCTTCGCCATCTCGCTGTATCTTCTTTCCATCTCCTTCTGTGCTCTTCTTAGAGCCTCTATGGATGCGTTGACATCCACGAGGATGGGCATGAGGAGGTGGGGGAGGTTGGAGAAGGGGAGCATTTCCACCCTCTTCGGGTCTATGATTATGAGGCGGAGCTCATACGGGTTTTTTGCCATTACGAGGGAGGTTATTATTGAGCTTAGGCAGACGGTTTTCCCGCTCCCCGTTGCTCCCGCTATGAGGAGGTGGGGCATATCCGCAAGGTCAAGGGTGACATTTTCCCCTCCCGTTCCCTTCCCGAGGGCTATAGGGAGCCTTCCTTTATTTTTCAGCTCTTTAAATTTATCGCTCTCCATTATCTCCCTTAAGGAGACGACAGCCGTGCTCTTATTCGGGACCTCTATGCCTATATAGGGCTTATCGGGTATGGGGGCTTCTATTCTGACCGATGGGACGGCGAGGGCGAGGGCGAGGTCATTTGCGAGGGACATTATTTTTTCAACCTTGACCCTGACCTTTCTCCCCCTCTTTATTTCCCACCCGGGCTCGAGGGCAAAGAGCGTAAAGGACGGACCTTTTGTTTTCTCAACGACCTTAGCCTCTATTCCGTAGCTCGACAAAGCTTCCTCTATCCTCCTCGCCCTCTCCTCAACATCGTCCTCCCAGTATACATCCTGTGATTTGCTGAGAAGAGATGGGGATGGCTTGTCCTCCGTCCCCTCATCTTTTGCTTTTTTCAGGACCTTCCTCGGTCTCTCCCTTCTCTTCAAAATATTGAGGCTTCCCTTTACGCTCCTCATGACCTCTGATGGTGAGAGGAAGAAAGATGCGAGGATGAAATAGAGGGCTTGGGAGAGGATGATGGGCTTCCCTATGACGCCACCGAAATATCCCCCGAGACCTATTTCTTTCAGAGGAACCCCGAGGGGTTCTATATCCGGCTTGAAGAGGGAGGAGACGGAAAATAAAAAGAGGGTGAAGAAAAGAGAGCTGAGCCAGAAATTCCAGTATTTTTTAATTTTCCCCCTGTATTTTATGAGGAAGAAGAGCCAGAGGGGTATAAGAATAGCTCCCGTAAGACCGAGAGCTCTTATGAAGATATTTGCGAAAATAAACAGGAAGTAGAATAAAAAAACTATAAGGAGTGAGAAAAAAAGGTATTTGGGGAGAGCCGCCCCTATTTTTCTCAGGAGCCCATCAGAGCATTCTGAGCTGATGAGGCTCCTCTTTTTCCCTCTCAATTTCCCTCACCACCTCCTTAAATTTTCTCATATCCTCCTCTATTATCTTCCTCAAAAAGCTCTGATGGAGGGCGGCAGCTGGGTGGTACATGAAGAATATTATTTTGTCATCCCATTTCCTCGCCTTGCCGTGAAGTTTTGATATGGATTCATTGGGGAAGAAGTAGGAGAGGGAATACCTTCCAAGGGTTATTATTATCTTCGGGGATATTATCTCTATCTGCTTGTCAAGCCATTTTTTGCAAGCCTTTATCTCCCTCGGGAGGGGATCCCTGTTCTGGGGAGGTCTGCATTTTATAACATTCCCTATATATACATCCTCCCTCCTTAGACCCACCATCCTTAAAAGCTCGTCAAGGTATTTCCCTGCGGGACCGACAAAAGGTCTCCCCTCCCTGTCCTCGAAATATCCCGGAGCCTCTCCTATTAGCATTATCTCGGCATCCGGCTTCCCCTCGCCGGGGACAACCTTATTCCTCGTCTTATAAAGGTCGCAATCCCTGCAAGCCTCTATCTCCCTCGCGAGCTCCTCAAGATCCATACGCCCTCCTTATCACCATAACCCCCACTAAAAATAATAAAACACCAAAAATTTTGGTCAAAACAGGGGGTGGTGTGAAGCCGGATATAAAACCTCCCGCGAATGAAAATATAAAAGCTAAAGGGGAGGCTTTCTTAAAAATATCTTTTTCGACATAATCCCTCTCAAGGAAGGAGCCGAGTATTGTTGTGGCTATAACGACCCCGAGGGATACCCCCTGTGATGTGTGCTGGTCCATCCCGAGGATGATGACCCCGCAAGGCACTTTTATCCACCCGCCTCCCACGCCCAAAAGACCCGCACTCGTTCCCGCTATAAAACCTATAAGGAAGGAGAGGGGGAAAGCTGTGTGGGGTGGAAGTTCAAGATGAGCCCCGAATTTTATAAACATGCCGATCGATAATATTATGAGGAAGGAGCCGAAGAGCATCCCCAAAAATCTCTCCCTCACCCTCCTTATAAACCTCGTCCCAAGGATGACGCCCAGAAGACTCCCCGAGCCCATGAGGAGGAAGAAGGGGATGTTGAAATCCCCCCTCAGGATGTAGGGCAAAACCCCTCCTGTTGCGACGAAGGGAATTATGGAGAGGGAGGTCGGGTGGGCTCTCCTGTGGGGGACCCTCATAAAAAGGGTCATGAAGGGGACCATAAATAGACCCGCCCCTATGCCGAGAAACCCGCCCATCCCCCCGAGGGAGCCGAGTATGAAGGGGGAAAACCTTTTCAATCTTCTATCCCCAGATTTTTAAGGTAATCGACAACATCCTGAACAGTCTTCAGCTTCTCCGCCTCCTCATCAGGTATCTCTATTTTTTTCTCCCCTTGTGAGAACTCCTCCTCTATAGCCATCATTAGCTCAACAAGGTCGAGGGAATCCGCGTTAAGGTCATCTATGAAAGAGGTCTCGGGATGAACCTCCTCCTCACTTACCCCCAACTTCTCACAGACTATTTTCCTCACCCTCTCGAATACATCCATATCTCCTCCTTTCACTTCCTATATTTTATCAGTTTCCCCCGCCATCTTTGAGCTTACGGAACCCAGAACGCCGTTTACGAATCTCGGTGAACTCTCGCTCCCGAAGTTCTTGGCGAGCTCAACAGCCTCGTTTATGGCGACCTTTGTGGGCGTCTCCTTTAAATACAGCATCTCGTATATCCCCATCCTCAAAATGTTCCTGTCTATGAATGAGAGCTGTTCAACAGGGAAGAGGGGTGCGAACCTCCCTATTATCCTGTCTATCTCCTCCTTCTTTTCAATAACCCCCTCTATCATCCTCCTCGCGAAATCCTCGTCCTCGGGGGGAAGCCCCTCCCGGGAGAGGGTCTCAAGGGGGTTATGTCCTATTATGTCGTATTCATAAAGGGATTTTAATATAGCCTCCCTTGCCTTCCTCCTCATCCATACTCACCCCCCAGAAGATGAATGTTCCCTATTTTAACCCTTTTAAGCCCCGCCCTTTTCGCCGCATCGTAGCATCTCAAGGCGTGGGGGAAGGATGTCCTCGGAAGATCATCCATCATGAATTGGGGGTAGAAAGCCAGAAGGCTGTAAGGTATATTGGGGTTTAAAGAGCTTATGAACCTTGCTATCTCATATACCTCCTCCTCATCTATATAACCGGGAACAAGGAGGGTGCTCGCTATAAGAAAAGGAGGTTCGGGTCTTTTCTCCGTATACCTCGACAGGAGCTTGAAGTTTGAGAGGGTCCTTCTGTTCGTAACGCCGCACAACGCTATATGGAGCTCCTCCGAGAAGGCTTTGAGATCAAACTTTATACATCCCCCGCTCTGGAGGGCTATCTCCGCCATTTTATGGAGGGCTTTTTCATTCATCGAGCCGTTTGTTTCCCAGCATATTCTAAGTATACGGTTTTTTGAATTTTTCAGGGCTATCTCCGATGTGAGGATGGAGTGGGGGAGCTGGGGTGTCGGGTCCCCTCCGAAGTAGCATATGCAGGATGTTTTGCTATCCACCTTCCCCGCGAGCTCCTCCGCTGAGAGAAACGGGCTTCTCCTTGCGTTTCTCCTGAAGTGCCAGTTCTGACAGAAGAGGCAGTCGAAGGAGCAGGATTCGTAGAATACGGCGAGGTTTTTGTATCCCGTTTCGGGACCTTTTTTATATGCGTATTTCGGGAAACCGCTCCCCGTCCCGCCCGCGCATACCCATTCCGCGACGCAGTTTGTGGGAAGGGGGTCGTAGTAGTAGGAGAGATTGCCGAGGGTCGCGGACGCCCCTTTAACCGAGCCGTTCACAACCCTCCTTGTGCCGCAATAGCTCACCCCCCCTTCGGGAATCCTGCATTCATTCACACATAATCTGCAAACCCTTTCCCCTTCCCTCGGGGGGGAGGGGGGAAGACCGAAAGGCTCCCTCGACCTTCTGTGGGCTTCCTCTATTACGGGAAGAACATCCTTAAAATGCTTTTTTATACAACTCGGACATAAAGGTAAAGAGGAGGATATGGTTCTCGATTCCTTCCCGCAGTTCTCACACCTCATATTCTGAGAGAGCTAACATCCTTTGTGCTATTTATACTGATGGTCCTCACGGAGGGGCTCATCCTCCTGAGCATCCCTGATAGAACCTTCCCCGGACCTACTTCGATGAATGAGTCTATATTCTCTTTCAGCATGAACTCAACGCATTCCTTCCATCTTACGCAGCATCTGACCTGCTTTACAAGCTCCTCTTTTATCTCCGGCGGCTCCTTTATAGGGCATGCTGATGTGTTCGCAACCAAGGGGACGGAAGCCCTTTTTATCTCCACATCCTTTGTTACCTCCTTTAATCCCTCAACCGCCGGTTCCATGAGGGAGGAGTGGAATGCTCCATCGACATCAAGCTTTATAACCCTTTTCGCCCCCCTCGCCCTTGCGAGGTCCATCGATATGGCGAGGGTTTTCCTGTCACCGCTTATAACGATCTGGTCGGGTGAGTTTATGTTCGCTATCTCTGCTCCCGTCTCATCGCATATCTCCCTCAAGGTCTTCATATCGAGTCCTATTATCGCAGCCATGCCTCCGGGCTTCATCCTCCCAGCCTCAGCCATAAGCTTCCCCCTCTCCCTTACAAGCCTTATCCCCTCCTCGAAGCTCAATGAGCCCGATGCGACGAGAGCCGTGTACTCCCCGAGGCTGTGTCCCGCCACATATACAGGCTCCTCATAAAAACCCATCTCTTTGAGCGCCTCGAGTATGGAAAGGCTCACCGTGAAAATGGATGGCTGAAGATTCTCGGTTTTTCTTAGCTCACCCTCGGGACCCTCGAAGCACAGCTTTCTTAAGGGCAGAGATAATATTTCCTCAGCCTCATCGAATACCCTTCTTGCCCTTCTCGATCTCTCATAGAAATCCCTTCCCATTCCAACAAATTGAGAACCCTGTCCCGGAAAAATGAGAGCAAGACTCATATCTCCCCCTTATAGCTGGGAAAGCCTTTTTAAAACCTCCCTC
>CAZTWH010000022.1:2618-8191 GCA_964617575.1 uncultured Dehalococcoidia bacterium | reverse complement strand
CCCGGCTTGTTTTGCTGCTGGCGATATTTATGGGACCTTCTCCTCCACTGGAACAAATGTGGATACGGGTGAGGATACCACTGCTGGTGCAACATCTTTCACAGCTGATACCACAATACCTCTCACTGCTCCAGCTGGGGCTCAGCAAATAAGTGTATGGATTGATACTAATGGAAATGGTACTTTTGATGTCGGTGTTGATCCCGCTGTTGACACTGTCACCTACACGGTTCTTGAGCCTTCTGTCAGTGTTGACCCCGCTGAGGGTTATCCCAACACCACTGTGACGGTGACCGGTGAGAATCTTGCTCCTTCCACCGCTTACACGGTAACCCTTGGTGCTAACACTGCGACGGGCACGACTACGGCGGAGGGTACCCTTTCGACGACCATAGCTGCTCCTACTGCGGCGGGAACTTACACGGTTACTGTTACGCAGGGTGGAGTGAATGTGGCTACGACCACCTTCACGGTTCTCGGTGCTGATATAACCCTTGACCCCACTGAGGGTGCTATAGGGACAGAGGTAACCATCACAGGTGTTGGTTTCGTCCCCAACACATCCTACAATGTGATTATGACGGATAGCGTTACATTCTACACTGTTTCCCTTGGAACTGTTGTGACCAATCCTACTGGTGGGTTTGAGACCACGGTGGAGATTCCCACTGGGTTCACTACTGGTGCCACCCACACCATCACGGTGGGAGGGGTGGCGGAGAACTTTACGGTCACGGCTCCTGCTCCTGCTGTTGAGGTAGAGGAGGGTCTTGAGTCCATAGAGGGCAAATACACCAAGGTATGGTACTTTGACAATGATGAGAAGGAGTGGAAGGTTTGGGCGCCTGAGCTTCCTGAGCCTGAGTTTAACACCCTTGAGGATGGAGTGCCCTACTTCATCCATGTGACTGAGGACTGCACGATAGAGTTTGCCGGGTGGACTCAGGACCTCACCGCTGGATGGAACCTCATAGTTTGGAACCCGTAAAGTGAGATAGCCCCTGGGGGCTAAAGCCCCTGGGGGCTTTTCCCCGAGATGGAGATTAAAAGGAAGGAGGGGCGATGAAGAAGTTAAGTGTGGGATTAATTTTGGCTCTTATCTTGAGCCTTATTCCGGGTGTGGTTTTTGCTCAGCCGCCTGCGTGTGTGTTCTACGGGAATGTTACGCTTGATGATGAGGCGTGTCCCGGGAAGACGATAACTGCTGTTATAGATGGAGATGAATATACGGCGACTGTTCTTTCCGATTCAAGGTATCAGCTCAAGATATCCCAGCCTGAGGGGAAGAATTATGCTGGCAAAGAGGTAATATTCAAGGTAGATGGGTATACGGCTGAGCAGACGGGGACTTGGGAGGAGGGGGGTGTTATAAAGCTTGACCTCTCCGCCACGACTGTGGAGATACCTGCTGAGCCTTCTGTCAGCATAGACCCCTCTACCGGATGGAATATAACGGTTATGAAGGGGGAGGGCTTTACCCCCAATTCTGTTGTCAAGGTTTATCTTGGCGAGAAGGGTGAGAAGGTTCTTGTAGCCAAGACGCCTGTGGAGCTTCCCACATATCCTGATGTTATAAAGACGGATAAGTTTGGTAGCTTTGAGGCTATTGTGGTTGTTGTTCCGAAGATGGATAAGACGGGGAATCCCATAGTTGATACGAGATATGACCTTATAGCTGAGGATGAGGCTGGGAAGAGCGCTTATGATTCCTTCTTTGTGAAGTCTTCGGGGCTTCGTGGACCTCAGGGACCTCCCGGACCTCAGGGTCCTCAGGGACCGAAGGGTGACCCCGGACCTCAGGGACCTCAGGGTCCTCAGGGACCTCGTGGACCTCAGGGTCCTCAGGGACCTCCCGGACCTCAGGGACCTGGTGCCCCCGGAGGGCCTGTTCTCCCGATAGTCTCCATAGTTATAGCTGTGATAGCGATAATAGTCAGTGTGGTTGCTCTGAGGAGGAAGGTAGTATAAGGTTAGGGGATAATGGGGTAAGGGGGGGCAATGCCCCCCCTTATTTTTTAGAGGATGCGTGCTTTAAGGTTTTTGATTTTAGTTTTGCTTTTACTTGTCCCGTTCCCCGTTTATGGGGATGTGAAGGTTTATCTTGGCGAGGTTGAGCCTTCTGTTTTTCCGAGCGGAGAGCAGGTTGAGCCTGTTGTTATATCCGTTTTTGCGAGGGGTGCTGAGGAGGCTCGGGTAGACCTCTCTTCCCTTTCCGGAGGGAAGTATTATAACCCTGTTCTGGGGGGTGAGGCTTATATATCTTCCAGCACTCCCATGTTCAGGGTCTGGCTTGTTGATGGCAGGAGGGCTTATAAGGTGGGGGATGATTTTATCCTCGAGAAGACGCATGAGGAGATAAGAGGGGATGGGGTGATGACGAATATGTTTCAGGTTGAGATAACGGATGCGGGGACGAGTTTGGGGAGGAAGAAGTTCTTAATAAGGGCTGAGGATGAGGGGGATGTTGAGTATGTGGAGGTTTGGGGAAGGGTTGTGAAGGACAAAACCCCTCCTTCCTTAAGGGTTGAGGTGGAGAGGGATATTTTAAAGCCGGGGGATGAGATATTTATAAAGGCTTATGCGGAGGATGATAAGACGGGGGTATATTCCGTTTTCCTTGAAGAGGGTTATGCGTGGAAGCTTTTAGGTGAGGGATGTTCGGCGAAGTTTGAGGAGAATGAATTTTATGAGCTTAGGGGGAAAATTCCCGCCGATAGAGATGAGGGGGAGTATATTCTCGAAGTGGTTGCTATGGATAGAGCCGGGAATGAGAGCTCCGTTTTCATAACCGTTCGTGTTGAGGAAGAGATAAGGAGGATGAAGCTTGAATTTGAGGAGGGACTTAATTTGTTCTCTATCCCGAAGGAGCTTGAAAATCCGTCCGTAGCAGGGGTCTTCGGTGAGAATATGGATAAGGTTATGGAGATATGGACCTATAAGGGTGATAGGAAAATAATACCGGATGAGCTTGTCCCCGGCTACGGGTATATACTTATCGCAAAGGAGGGTTTTGAAGTAGAGCTCGAATTTAAGGAGTTTGATCCCACGGAACCGCCTCAGGCTATAGAGCTCGAGGATGGCTGGAATCTTATAGGTTATGCCTCAAATAGCCTCGAGCCGTATATGAGTGTTGGGGATTATCTTAAAAACATCTCGGGGAAGTGGGCTGTTATATATAACGAGGATGGGGAGGAGGCAAGACCTTCCTCCTATTACCCCTATATATGGGCTACGGATGGCTTTCCCACCATAACGGGAAAACCTTTCTCCGATGACCCGGGTGAAAATCTTCCGAGGCTTGAAATTTTGAAAGCATACTGGATATATATGATAGCTCCGGGATATATAATACCTTAAGGCTTTTTGAGCATCATAAGCGTCCTCTCAAAAACCATAACCTCTTCATTTTTTTCGTTGTATACATGATGTCTCAATGTTATTATCCCCTTGTCGGGGTGAGATGATGTCTCCCTTTTCTCGGAGACGGTGGTTTTCACCCATATAGTATCCCCCGGTTTCACCGTCGCTCTGAATTTAGCCTCCTTAACACCAAGGGCTGCGAAAGTTGTCCCGTAAATGAGGTCGTCCGTCAAGCCCATGGCTATGCACATGGTGAGGGGACCCGGTATAACTCTCGTTCCAAGCCCCACCTCTTTCGCGAAGACCTCATCCGTGAAGACGGGGTTTTTAAGACCCGTTATGGCTGTGAAAACAACAAGATCCGTCTCCGTTATCGTTCTCCTCGGGCTTGTAAACTCCTTCCCCTCCTCAAAATCCTCAAAATAAAACCCCATCCTTACCCCCCAAGAGTTTTTTCAAAAATAAAATATGCCTCGACCCCTTCTCCTTAAGCTCTCTGTAAACCATCCTCAATTTATTTCTATTATGTTCTTTTCCCCAAGGAATTTCCCTGAGCTTTGAAGGATCAAGGGGAAAGCTTTCTATTTTTATCTTCGCCTCCTTGATCGCATCAATAATCCACTCCTCCCACCTCGGACATAAGATTAAAACCTTGTTGCCCCTCTCTTTATCCTCCTTCACAATAACTCCGTGATTTTTCTCCCCTTCTTTGAGATTCCTAAGATAAGGAGGCTGATAATCCCAAGGGTCCTCATCCACTACACCTATAGCTCCCCTTTTCTCTTTGAGATTTTCCACAACATTCCCTTTACCTCCCTTCCCCTTTGCTTTTAATCCGAGTTCTTCAACAAGAATTTCCTGAGGCTTATCTTCAACATAAATCATTTCTTAAAATCCTCTATGTTGAAGAAAATGTCCGTTTCAAGAAGCTTTTCCTTTTCGTCCTCACCTAAAGGCTTTACCTTTGTCTCGTAATTCTCCATAAATGTGAGGAAAACATTTACATCTTTTTTTGCTTTTTCAACTATTGTTCTAACAAAAATTACATTGTGGGTCGATATAAAGTATTGATTTTTTTCATCAAAAGCTATCTGTTTTGATAGGTAGCGGACATAGTATGGGAAGGCGTGAGCCTCAGGCTCCTCGAATACAATAACCGAGTCCCGATTTGATTTTATGGCAAGAAGATGAAATATAACCCTCCACAGGGTTTCTGAGAAGAGGGAGATGGGGAAGGATATAAAAGCCCCCCTTTCCTCCTTCATAACCTCTATCTTGTCCTCAAAAGGTCTCAAGTTTAATTTCCATTCAGGGGAAAGAAAATCGGAAACAAATTCTCTTAGCTCTTCATTTCTTGTGAGGAGCTTCACAATGTTCCCGCCGGAGGGAGGGAGAAGGAAGGAAAACTCATCTCCACGAAACTCTTTTAAAACGCGAAACCTGTAGAATTTTATAGGAGAGAACGGGTTGGGGAATCCTATATATTTTTTGGAAAGCGAAAAGCTTTTTAACTCTAAATAAAGGATATCCTTTCCATCCCCCTCTATTACCAAATCGCGACCCTCTATCTTTGAAACCACACTCTTCTCGTCTGCTATTATCTCTATTTTGTTCTCTGGATTTTCGTTTCTTAAGAGCTGGTAGCCCCTCTCTAATCTCACGAAATCTTTTAAACTCCCAAATTCACCGTAGGCTAAAAAGGAAAGAAGACCGAGGGCTTCGAGGATATTTGATTTTCCCGTATTCGGCTCTCCTATGAACAGATTTATCCTTTTTGCTTCTATTTCGAGGTTTTTTATTGATTTAAAATTTTTTATTTTGAGGGTTTTTATCACGAGCTCTCCTTTTTAGCCTCCTCTATTATTTTCTGGGCTATATGGGGAGGGACCTCTTCGTAGTGGCTGAATTCCATTGTGAATGTTCCCCTCCCCTGTGTTATTGACCTTAAATCTATAGCGTAGGTCTGCATCTCCGCGAGGGGGACATGGGCTTCTATCACATTCATCTTCCCCTCGGGACGCATGCCCAGAATCCTCGCCCTTTTGCCGTTTAAATCCCCCATGACATCTCCCGTGAACTCCTCGGGAACCCTTATCTCCACCTTCATTATCGGCTCCAGAAGAACAGGTTTTGCCTGAAGAGCCCCTTTTCTCAAAGCATGGGAACCCGCTATTTTGAAGGATATATCCGAGGAGTCAACGGGGTGGTAGCTG
>CAZTWH010000022.1:0-2608 GCA_964617575.1 uncultured Dehalococcoidia bacterium | reverse complement strand
TCATAAAGGGTAACCCTTAAGTCAACGAGGGGGTATCCTGCGAGAACCCCCTCCTGTATAGCCTCCATAACCCCCTTCTCGACCGCGGGTATATACTGCTTCGGAACAACGCCCCCGACTATCCTCTCCGTGAACTCAACGCCCGCCCCCCTCTCAAGGGGCTCGAGCTCAAGGAACACATGCCCGTACTGACCCCTTCCGCCCGTCTGCTTCTTGTGTTTATACTCAGCCCTTGTGGGAACCGTAATCGTCTCCTTATAAGGTATCTTGGGTGTTGAATACTCAGCTTCCATCCCGAACTTCCTTTTCATCTTCTCCATGGCTACCGAGAGATGGGCATCTCCGAGACCGCACAGGATCATCTCGCCCGTATCCTGCTCCTTCTTTATCCTGAGAGATGGGTCTTCCTCGACCATTCTCTGAAGGGCTGTGCTCACCTTATCGACATCGGCTTTGCTCTTCGGGTGAACGGCAAAACCGAGAAGGGGCTCGGGGAACTTCAAGGGCTCAAAAATAACGGGATTTGACTGGGATGATAGGGTATCTCCCGTCCCCGTTATGCTGAGCTTGGCGACAACACCTATATCTCCGGCTTTTATATGGGGAACAGGCTCCTGATTTTTCCCCCTTACCATATAAAGCTGACCTATCCTCTCCGTCTTTCCCTTCGTGGCGTTCAATACAACGGAGTCGGAGAAAAGGGTTCCGCTGAAAACCCTTATGTAATTGAGCCTTCCGACAAACGGGTCCGCGGATGTTTTGAAGACGAAGGCTGAGAGCTCCCCGTTCTCATCGGGTTTTATCAAAACTTCTTCTCCTTCAGGATTTTTAGCCTTTATCTCCCCCCATTCACCGGGGGCGGGGAGGAATTCCTTTATGGCGTCTAAAAGCCTGTCCACATCTTTATTTAAGAGGGCGCTCCCGACAAGGACGGGGACGAGCTTCCCCTCTATAACACCCCTCTTTATCCCCCTCCTCAATTCCTCCTCAGTTATCTCCTCCCCCTCGAGGTATTTATCCGTAAGGGAATCATCTGCCGCCGCAACTGCTTCCACAAGCTTCTCCCTCCATTCGGAAGCATCCACACCCTCCCCCTCCATCTTTATGAGGTCGAAGGTGCCCTTATAATCGGACTGGGAGCCTATGGGGAGTTCTATGGGGACGCACCTTCTACCCCACATCTCCTCTATCTGGGAGAATACCTTGAAGAAATCCGCGTTCTCCCTATCTATCTTGTTTACGAATATGAGGCGGGGAAGACCCCTCTCCTCACAGTAATCCCAGACGGATTCCGTCCCGACCTCTATCCCCGATGCCGCGCATATAACTATAACGGCGCCCTCAACAACACGAAGCGCCGATAAAACCTCGCCCACAAAATCCGCATAACCCGGCGTGTCGAGGATATTTATCTTCTCCCCCTTCCACTCAACGGGGATGACGGAAAGGCTTACACTCCCCCTCCTCTTTATCTCCTCGGGCTCAAAATCCGAAACGGTGTTTCCATCCTCAACCTTCCCCATCCTGTTTATTACGCCCGCATTGAAAAGAATAGCCTCAGAGAGGCTCGTCTTGCCTGCGCCCGTATGGGAAAGCAGAACTACATTCCTCATCTCCTCACCCCCACTTAATTTTAATAGAGGAGGGGAAACCTTAAAAGTCCTTGACCTTTTATGGGTTAAAAAATAGACTTTTCTGGGAGGAAGATATGAAAGGGATAGTTTCTTTCGGAGGATATGTCCCTATATGGAGGCTCCCGAGGGAGGATATAGGAAAAACCCTCGGAACAGCACCTTTAAGGGGAGAGAGGGCGGTGGCGGGAATAGACGAGGATGTTATAACAATGGGGGTGGAGGCTCTCCTCGATGCTTTAAAGGGATTTGAGAGGGATAAAGTCAGAGCTCTGTTCTTCGCCACAACATCCTCTCCTTACAGGGAGAAGCAATGCGCGAGCATAATATCAAGAGTTCTTGACCTCGACAAGGATACATTCACGGCTGATTTCGGAGGGAGTATAAGGGCGGGGACGAATGCTTTAAGAACAGCTATTTTGAGCGAGGAGAAGGGCTATATACTTGTAGGAGCCTCGGATATAAGGCTCGGGTATGCCAAAAGGCAGGAGGAACAGCTCTTCGGAGACGCCTCCGGCGCCCTCATTCTGGGGGATGGGGATGTTGTGGCTAAAGTCCTCGGAATGTCATCAACATACGACGAGATAATGGATGTCTGGAGAACGGAGAAGTTTGTCCAGACATGGGAGCAGAGGTGGGTTATAACCCACGGATACAGGGACAACATGGTAAGGGCTGTAAAAAATCTCCTCTCCGAAACGAATACAAAGCCCGAGGATATAAACAGGGTTATTCTGAGCTCCCCCGATATGAGGAGCTATCAGGATGTTGCAAGAAGCTTGGGATTTGACCCGAAAGCACAGGTGATGGAGCCTTTAATTCTCGAGGTCGGGAATTCGGGATGCGCCCATCCTCTCCTCTGCCTCAGCTACGCCCTCGAGCTCTCCGAGCCGGGTGATAAGATTCTTCTTGCGGGCTATGGGGATGGAGCGGATGCCTTCCTCTTCGAGGTGACGGATAAAATAAAGGATTTGAAG
>CAZTWH010000021.1:0-8228 GCA_964617575.1 uncultured Dehalococcoidia bacterium | reverse complement strand
CCTCCCCGCGATACCCTCCTTATAACCTCTATCATCTCATCTTCACCGACCGGTTTGTTTATTATTTTCCTAAGCCTCTCACTTCCGGCCTCGGGGGCGAATGTTATCGTCCCCCTCCCCCCGAGAGCCTCCATAAGCTCGACGGAGAATGTATCTATCCTCAGGCTCGGAAGGGATATTTTCAGCGTATTTCTATATCTTGATGATATAAGCCTCACGAGCCTGTCTATTCCGTGGTAATCGCTCGTGCTTAAAGAGAGGAGGGAGACCTCGCTGTACCCGCAATCCCTCCCTATCCCCTCTATAGCCCTCAAAACCTCCTCATGACTCCTCTCCCTCAAAGGTCTGTAAAATATCCCCGCCTGACAGAACCTGCACCCCCTCGTGCATCCCCTCTGAATCTCAACAACCCCCCTGTCATGAACAACCTCTATATAGGGAACTATGAGGTCCGTGGGAGGAGGGGGGAGCTTCCTTAAAAACCTCTTCTTAACCCTCCTCTTCCCCAGAGATGGGACATAAACACCCTCTATGCGGGAAAGCTCTTTCAAAACCTCCTCCTTCCTCCCCCTTACCTCCTTATAAACCGATAAAACCTCCTTTATAACCTCCTCCCCCTCCCCTATTATGAAAAGGTCAACAAATTTTGATATGGGCTCCGGGTTCAGGGTGCATATCCCTCCCGCCATAACTATGGGTCTCTCCCTCTCCTCGCTCAGAAGAGGTATCCCCGATAGGTGAAGGAGATTCAGCATGTTCGTGAAAAGAAGTTCCGATGACAGGGAGAAGCCTATAAAATCAAAATCCTTAAGGGGCTTTTTAGATTCAAGGGTGAGGGGCGGGAGGTTTCTCTTCTTAAGCTCCTCCTCCATATCAACAGCGGGCGGGAAAATCCTCTCAGCTAAGGCGAAGGGGAGGGAATTTATCTCCTTGTATATGAGAAAAATGCCGAGATTCGACATCCCTATCTCGTAAAGATCAGGATAGGATAGGGCTACCTTCACATAATCCTCTTTCCAGTCCTTCTTTACGGAATTCCACTCCCCTCCTATATATCTTCCGGGCTTCTGTACTTTGAGGAGAAAATCCTTCACCGCTTCAAAATTATACTACAAAATTTCCCCGAAATCCTTTAAATTTATATTGTGAAGGGCTCCATAAAGGTTGGGAGGATATACGGGATAGATTTTGAGCTCCATATATCCTGGTTCTTTATATTCACCCTCCTATTTATAAGCATGGGCGTGTTCTTCAGGGAGAGCCTTAAGGGCTATTCTCCCGTTCTGACATGGTCTCTTGGCTTTATAACCACGATTCTTTTCTTCCTATCCCTCCTCGCTCATGAATTCGCTCACAGCTTCGTATCTGTCAGAAATGGCGTGCCTGTGAAAAGCATCACCCTTTTTATCTTCGGAGGTGTTGCGAGGATAATAAAGGAGGTCCCTTCACCGGGGGTTGAACTTAAAATGGCTTCCGCCGGTCCCCTATGCAGTTTATCGCTGGCGGCTTTCTTCGGCGGTCTCTGGTTTGTGTCGAAGGACCATTTCGAGCCCTTCTCCCTTATGGCTGGTTATCTTGGCTTTATAAATCTTCTTCTCGCTCTTTTCAATCTCCTCCCCGGCTTTCCCTTAGATGGGGGAAGGCTTTTGAGGTCTATTTTATGGATGAGGATGGGGAGTTATGAGAGGTCGACATATATAGCGCACAATTTTGGCAAAGCTTTGGCGATAGTTATGGGGATGGGAGGGTTATTTGTCTTTGTATATCTCAAACTCTGGATAACGGGCGTATGGCTTCTTCTTGTGGGGGGCTTCCTTTACCTGGCCGCGAGCCAGAGCTACAGGCAGGCTAAACTCAGGGTTCTTCTATCCAAATTCACGGCTGAAAGCCTTATGGTCAGGGATTGTCCCCAGATAAGCCCTTATACAAGCCTCCTCGAGTTTATAGAAGTCCATCTCCCCCTTTTCGGAAGGAAATATTTCCTTGTTGTTGAGGATGATGTTTTGAAGGGCGTTCTATCTCCGAAGGATATAAAGGATATAAGTCTGGATAAGCTCAGTTATCTCAAGGTCGGGGATGTTATGGCGAAAAAACTTCTGAGGGTAAATCCTTGGGACAGGGGCATAGATGTTCTCGAGAGACTTGAGGAGACGGGTGCAAGCTACGGTATCGTTGTTTATGGTGGAAGGGTTATAGGCGTTATAGGTAGAGAAGAGATATTGAGATAGGTTATAATAGAATTGGAAGGGGAAGATTTGGAGAAGAAGGATAATAAAGACCCCCTCCTCGGGATATCTCTCGTTTCCCCCGAGGAGGTGAAAAAACTTGAGGAAATAGCCCGGAGGATAAGGATAGCCGTCCTCAAGATGACTACGAAAGCCGGGAGTGGTCATCCGGGAGGGAGTTTGTCGTGTGTGGATATAATAACAGCCCTTTATTTTAAGATCCTCCGCCATGACCCGAAGAATCCGAAATGGGAAGAAAGGGACAGGTTTATCCTGAGCAAGGGTCATTCAGCCCCGGCTCTTTATGCAGCCCTTGCGGAAGCCGGATATTTTGACAAGGAAATCCTTATGACGCTGAGGAGACCCTGGAGCATACTTCAGGGTCATACGGATATGACGAGAACCCCCGGTGTTGAGATGTCCGCCGGCTCTCTGGGTCAGGGGCTCTCCTTCGCCGTTGGCGTAGCCCTTGCGGGGAAACTTGATAAAAAGGATTACAGGGTCTATGTTCTCATGAGCGATGGTGAATGTGATGAGGGTCAGGTATGGGAAGCGGCTATGGCTGCCTCCCATTATTCCCTTGATAACCTTATAGCGATAATAGACAGGAATAAGCAGCAGATAGATGGCTGGACGGAAGAAGTTATGACGCTTGAGCCCTTCAAGGACAAATGGGTAGCTTTCGGTTGGAGGGTTATGGAGATAGACGGTCATAACTTCAAAGAGATAATAGAAGCCCTCCATAAGGCGAGGGAAGGGGGACCGACTGTGATCATAGCCCATACGGTGAAGGGGAAAGGCGTGAGCTTTATGGAGAACAACCTGGAGTATCACGGGAGGGCTTTAAGGGAGGATGAACTTAGAGAGGCTTTACGAGAGCTTGAAGGATGAGGGGACGAGGGAGGCTTATGCTGAGGCTCTTATGGAGCTTGGGGAGAGGGAGGATATAGTTGTCCTCGACGCCGACCTTGCTAAGTCGACAAGAACAGAGTTTTTCAAGAAAAAATTCCCTGAGAGGTTCTTCGACTTCGGTGTTGCGGAGCAGAACATGTTTTCCGTAGCAGGGGGGCTTGCGGCATCCGGGAAGACGGTCTTTGCGAGCACATTCGCTGTCTTCGCGGCATGTAAGGGATATGACCAGATAAGGATGTGTATAGCCCAGCCGAATTTGAATGTAAAGATAGTGGCGAGCCATGGAGGTATAACGGTGGGGGAGGATGGCTTCTCCCATCAGGCGGTTGAGGATCTCGCCCTTTTCCTAACTTTTCCGAATTTCAAAGTAATAGTCCCGGCGGATGCCTTCGAGACATATCAGGCTGTTAAAAAGGCGGCATCGATATACGGACCTTTTTATATAAGGCTTACGAGACCCAAGCCCCCTTCCGTATGCCCCCCGAATTATGAATTTGAGCTTGGGAAAGCTCGGAGGTTCAGGGAGGGGGCTCATGCCACCATAATAGCGACGGGGATAATGGTTCATTATTCCCTCCTCGCCGCCGATGAGCTCGCCAAAGAAGGGATTGAGTGCAGGGTTATAAACATGTCAACGCTAAAACCCATAGATGAGGAGGAAATAATCAGGGCTTCTGAGGATACGGGGGCTATAGTTACTGTCGAGGATCATTTCGAGAGGGGGGGTCTTGGGAGCACTGTTTCCCTTATTTTATCGAAGAGAAGACCCACGCCCCTTGAGACCGTTGCCCTCGGGGACAAATATGCTGTCTCAGGAAAACCCGATGAGCTTCTTGAAATTTTCGGCTTATCGAAGGGGCATATAAAGGAGGCTGTCAGGAGGGTTATAGAAAGGAAAGGTTATCCTCGGTATCAGTGAAGACGCCCACTTCCCTCCCCTGATGTACATGGAGGACGAAATCCTCCCTCATACTATCCGCGCTCATAACAAGCTCCTCGTCTATCTCCTCCCGGAGCTCTTTTATTTCCTCTATCGTCATATCCTCTATAACCCAGAGATTTCCATATACGCTATCTGCTGAGAAGTGAAGGTCAACCCTCCCTATCCTCCTATCCCCCATGAATATGGTGTAGGCTTCTGAGAAAGGCGTCCTTATCTCCCTCTCGAATCTGTACCTCATCTCCTAACCTGCCCGTTCCCGAATATTATCCATTTATATGTCGTTATCTCTTTAAGACCCATGGGTCCCCTCGCATGAAGTTTCTGGGTGCTTATCCCCACCTCCGCGCCGAGTCCGAATTCCCCACCGTCGGTGAACCTCGTGCTCGCATTCACATATACGCATGCGGCATCAACCTCGTCCAGGAATTTCATGGCATTCCCGTAGTTCTCCGTTATTATGGCTTCCGAATGCCCCGAGCCATATTTCGATATGTGTTCTATAGCCTCGTCTATAGAGTCAACAACTTTTACGGCAGCCCTTAAGGATAGAAATTCCTTTCCCCAGTCATCCTCCGTAGCCCTTATAACTTTTAAGTTCTCAAGCTTGGAGAGAATATCGTAGGACCTCTCATCGCATCTCATCTCGACGCCAGCTTTAGCAAGCTCCTTCCCTATCGGCGGGAGGGCTTTTTCGGCTATATTTTTGTGGACAAGGATGCAATCGAGGGCGTTGCAAACCGTAGGTCTCTGAACCTTTGCATTGTAAACTATCCTCACGGCTTTATCTATATCCGCATCCTCATCCACATATGTGTGGCAAACACCTATCCCACCCGCAACAACAGGCATCTCAGCATTCTCGAGAACAAACTTTATAAACTCAGCCCCTCCCCTCGGTATCATGAGGTCTATATATTCTTTGGCTTTCAGCATCCTGAGAACGAGTTCCCTTGAGGGGTCGTCTATGAACTGAACACTATCCTCGGGGACACCGGCTTCACCTATCGATTTCCTTATTATATCCGCAAGGACCTTGTTCGAATTCAAAGCCTCCCTCCCACCCCTCAAAACGACCGAGTTTCCTGCTTTTATACATAAAGCTGATATATCAACAGTTACATTCGGTCTCGCCTCGTATATGGCGCCTATAACGCCTATAGGGACCCTCTTCTTCCCCACCACAAGACCGTTGGGCAGGGTTCTCATATCGAATACCTCGCCAACAGGGTCGGGGAGGGCTGCTATATCTCTCACGCCCTTAGCCATCCCCTCTATCCTCTCCCCATTTAAGATGAGCCTGTCGAGCATGGCATCCGGAATCCCCGCCTTTTTTGCCTCCTCCACATCTTTCGAGTTGGCGTCGATTATCCTTTCCTTCCCCCGAATAAGGCTTTCCGATATATTGAGGAGGGCTTTATTTTTCACCTCCGTCGATATATATGCGAGCTTCTTTGACGCCTCTTTCGCCTTTTTTAGCTTCTCCTCCATCTTCCCCCCTAAAGTATCACGAGATTATCCCTGTGTATTATCTCCTCCCCGTATTCGTATCCCAGAATATTCGCTATCTCCTTAGAATGATGACCCTTTATCCTCCTAACATCCTCCGAGGAGTAGTTGGCTATTCCGCATCCTATAACCCCATCCTCCCCCCTAACATCTATAACATCCCCCCTCTCAAAATAACCACCCACATCGACAACTCCTATGGGGAGAAGGCTTGAATTCCTCTCCCTTATAGATACCTCGGCACCCTTATCTATAAGAACCCATCCCTTTCTTATCTGGCTCAGAAGAAACCTCTTCCTGCTCTCGAGCTTCGTCCCTGATGGATGAAACAGGGTTCCTATTTTCTCACCCCTTACAAGTCTTATGAGGACATCTTCTATCTTCCCGTTTGCGATTATCACTTTTGTTCCCGAGCTTGTTGCGAGCTTTGCGGCTCTTACCTTTGTTATCATCCCTCCCCTCCCCATCCTGCCCGCCCCACCCGCCATTTTTTCTATCTCCTCATCTATTCTGAAGACATCTCTTAAAAGCTCCCCCTTCCCCCTCCTCGGGTCCTTTGAGAAAAGACCATCCACCTCGCTCAGAATTATAAGAAGGTCGGCATCTACGAGATTCGCAACGAGGGCTGACAGGGTATCATTATCCCCGAAAACCCTCCCCTCAAGCTCCTCAACCGCCACGACATCGTTCTCATTTATAATGGGTATTATCCTGTACCTGAGGAGGGAAAGGAGAGTGTTCCTCGCGTTTAAATACCCCAGCCTCTCGGATATATCAGCCCTTGTGAGAAGGGTCTGGGCTATAGTTATATCGTATTCCGAGAAAAGCTCCTCATAAATATGTATGAGCCTCCCCTGACCTATGGCTGCGAGGACCTGCCTTGAAGGGACATCCTTCCTGTCTATCCCCAGCTTCTCCCTCCCCGCCGCGACAGCCCCCGAAGTCACAACAAGGATCTCATGACCCTCCTTATGAAGGGTTGAAACCTGACGGACAAACTCCCTTAAAAAATCCACATCAACCCTTTCATTCCCTCCCGTTATGAGAGCGGTCCCCAGCTTCACAACTATCCTCATCCCTTTGAGATTATATCCCTTTTGTTTTAATATTTAAATGTGAAGAAAACCCTGTCCCTTTTAAGGGAAAGCTTAAATAGTTTTCTCACGGAGAACTGTCCCCATCTCGCCGGGGGGATAGCTTATTACTCTCTTCTATCCCTTTTCCCCCTCCTCCTCGGATTCATATCGATAGCCGGTTTTATATTGAAATCACCCGAGATAGAGAAGAGGATTATAGATTCCATAGCGAGTGTTATACCCGTATCATCCGAACTTATAGCCGGGGCTATAAAGACCGTTATAGAGGCGAGGGGTATAACGGGCATAATAGCTATAATAGGTCTTCTCTGGGGTGGGAGCTCCGTTTTCAACGCTATGAGGAAAGCCATAAACGCAGCGTGGGGAATAAAGACCCCGAGACCCTTCTTTATAGAGAGGCTTATAGAGGGTGGGATGATGCTCGGCGTCGGGGTTCTCCTTCTTATATCATTCGGACTTACAACAGCCCTTCAGGTTATAAGGAGATTTGATATAGAGGTTCTGGGCGGGCTTTTCTCATCCTACCCCTTTCTCTGGAATATCCTCGGGTATCTTATTTCCTTTTCCCTTGCTTTTGTTGTTTTCCTCTTCCTTTATAAATTCATACCCAACAGGAAAGTGAGGTGGGGTGATGTATGGCTTGGCGCTTTTCTCGGAGCTTTCGCCTTTGAGGTTTTGAAGCATGTATTCGTATGGTATATAACGAATTTCACCCATTATCACATTATTTATGGTCCCTTCTCAGGTCTTGTGGTCTTCCTCGTATGGGTATATCTCTCCGCGCTTATAATGCTCGTCTTCGCCAAATTCTCATCCATATATCCGAAGCTCAGGAGTTCTTTAAAAGGGGAGGATTTTTTCCCCTACTTTAAAGGTTTTTTCATTATCCTGTATGCTATCTCCGAGGGTTTCTTTAAGATGCTATTTGTTCCTGTGGGGAGGTTTGTAAATGGGAAGGTTCTGCGCAGGTAAATTGCTGATTATATTGCTTCTTGCCCTTCTTCTCTCGTCCTGCATGTGGGGAAATTTCCCCTCTCCTCCCTCCCTCCCATCCCCGACCCCTCCACCTCCTCTTGAGAAGACCCGTGTTGAGCTCCCATCCCTTTCCGGGGTTGTGAAGAAGGTTCTGCCCTCTGTTGTTTACATATCGGCTATAGCTGTTGAGAGGAGCTTTATTTTTGAGGTTGAGGAGCCGAGGACGGGCTCGGGTGTTATTCTCCATCCTGAAGGTTATATACTGACAAATGATCATGTTATAAAGGATGCGAGGAGCATAAATGTGTATCTCACGGATGGAAGGTCCTTCGAGGCTTTTATTGTTGGAAGGGACCCTTTAACCGACCTTGCTGTTATAAAGATAGATGGCGATGGACCTTTCCCCTACAGTTCCTTCGCTGAGCCCGGGGAGCTTGAAGTCGGTGATTGGGTTATAGCGATAGGAAATGCTCTCGGTCTTAAGGGAGGTCCCACCATAACCGTTGGGATTGTTTCCAATCTCGGGAGGTCCTTCTCTTTCGGGGGAAGGACCTATTACGATGTTATTCA
>CAZTWH010000020.1:0-8459 GCA_964617575.1 uncultured Dehalococcoidia bacterium | reverse complement strand
TATAATTTTAGGGAGGTGTGATATGGAGTTCAGGTTTACAGAGGAAGAGGAGATGCTCAGGGAGCTTGTGAGGAAGCTCGCTCAGGAGAAGATAGCTCCCCTCAGCGAGAAGGGTGAGGAAGAGGAGGATATTGCTTTTGAGCTAAAGAGGGTCATGAGTGAGGCTGGGCTTTTTAAGGTATTAGCGCCTGAGGAATACGGAGGGACGGGGATAAAGGCTGTCTCCATCTGTATTGTCAGGGAGGAGCTTAGCAAGGTGTCAAATCATGCCGATGATATCTTCGCGATGGTGGGTCTCGGGACGATAGGTATAAGCCTCTGGGGGAGCGAGGAGCAGAAGAGGGAATATCTTCCGAAGGTGGCTCGGAGTGAAATCCTCGGGAGCTTTGCTCTAACGGAGCCGAATGCGGGTTCGGATGTGGCATCCATTCAAACCTCGGCAAAGCTCGAGGGGGAAAGCTACATTCTGAATGGGGAGAAGATATTCCCGACATGCGCGGGTATAGCTGATGTCTGGCTTGTTTTCGCAAAAACGGACCCGAGCAAGGGGAGGGAGGGCATTTCCGCCTTCATCGTTGAGCCGAAGAGGATTCCCGGGATAGAGATAAGGAAGGTTCCGATAATGGCTGGACCACCCGAGTTTCAGATCACATTCTCAAATTCCCCTGTGCCTAAGGATAAACTCGTCGGCGAGGAAGGGGATGGGTGGAAGATATCCCTCGGGACCCTTGATATAATGAGGGTTACCGTTGGCGCCGCATGTCTTGGGATAGCTCAGGCTGCTTTCGAGGAGGCTTTGAGTTATGCGAGGAAAAGGATAGCCTTCGGACAGCCCATAATAAACTTTCAGGCTATTCAGTTCAAACTGGCGGATATGGCTACGGAGATAGAGGCTGCGAGATGGCTTGTGTATCGCGCGGCTTATCTCAGGGACAAGGGGGAGCCCCGTCCCATAAAATACGCCTCCATGGCGAAGCTCTTCGCCTCGGAGGTCGCATGGCGTGTTGCCGATGAGGCTGTTCAGATACACGGAGGTTATGGGGTATGTAAGGGGACAAAGGTTGAGCGCCTCCTGAGAGCGGCAAGACTCCCGAGGATATATGAGGGAACATCGGAGATACAGAGGCTTACCATAGCCCGCGAAATCGTGAGGGAGAGAAAATAGCTATTTCTTCCTCAGCCTCAAAGACCTCCTCTCGGGCTTTTCTCCAACCCTGTTTCTGAGGACGCCTATTTTCTCCACCTCGAGTTCTATAACATCCCCGGGTTTTATCCACCTCCCGTGATCAAGCCCGCATCCCCCCTCTATGGTCCCGGAGCCGAGAAAATCCCCGGGCATAAGGGTCTCCTCAAGGGAGGCAAAATGAACAAGCTCCTCCCATTTCCAGTACATCGTCCTTGAACTGCCATCGGACCATGTCTCCCCATTTATGCGGGAGACCATCCTCAGGTTGTAAGGGTCAAGCTCATCAGGGGTTACAAGGTAGGGACCCATTATGTTGCAGAAGTCCTTCTGCTTCGCGGGACCCAGGTAAAAACCCTCAGGTATGTCCCTCGCGCTCACATCGTTGAATATCGTGAAACCCGCGATATATTCCGAGGCGAGCTCCACAGGTATATTCTTCCCCTTCCTCAAAATATAAATCCCGTATTCAAGCTCGTAATCAAGAAGCTCGGTATAAGAGGGCCAGGGTATCTCATCCTCATGACCCATTACGGAATCAGGATTTCCCTTGTAATAAACGGGAATCTCATACCAGTCCTTCGGCTTTGGTCCCCTCTTCGATTCGGCATGCTTTTCGAAGGAGAGGAAATCCCTTATGCTCGTGGGTCTCGGGATGGGTGCTTTGAGCTTAACCTCCCCCTCAGGATAAAGGAGCCTCTCACCCATAGGACCCACAGGCTCTTTTCCCTTTGATAGCTCTTCCCTTACAAAATCGAGCGTTATTTCCGCAAAATCCTTCCTGAGCTCCCAGTCCTTAAAGAGCTCGAGCATAGAGGGAGGAAGGCGAATTTGAGAAAGCTCATAACAAGCCTCATCCTTCTTGACCCTGTGAAGATAGGTGGCATAGCCGAGGTTTAAATCAAGGATCTTCCCCTCGAGAAGGGCTCCGAGTCTTGTTAAGGGTCCGCAGGGCGTTTTAACCTCGAAGGTGCATAGCTTCATACCTCCCCCTTTAGAACTTTATAAAGACGCTCCACATTCATCCTCTTAACCCTCTCACCCGCCTTTTCAAGACCCCTGTCCATGGGGTATCTATCGAGGAAAGATATCCTCTCCTGAGCTTCCTCAAGGCTCCAGCCCTTCCTTATAGCCTCCTCAACAGCTTCTATCCACTCCCTTATAAATGAAGCCTGCTCATCTATATAGGACTTTGTGCAGATATCCCCGTGTCCCGGGACTATGAGCTCTATATCCATCTCCTTCATCTTCTCAAGGGAACGGAGCCAATCGAAGGGAAGGGACTGATGAAGGAAAGTTTGAACCCCTGAGAATATATTATCTCCCGTGAAAATTATTTTCTCTTCAGGAATATAAACGCAGGTCTGCCCGGGGGTGTGTCCCGGGAGGTGAAGAATCTCAAAGGTGAGACCCTCAAAATGGAGGGTTATTCTGCCCTCAAAAGTAATGGAAGGGAGTATTATAGAGAAATCCTCGGGGAGGGTTATGGGCTCCGTATAGATTTCCCGGAGAGCCTCCCTTATCCTCTCAACCCTCTCCTCCTCAAGGGCTTTTCTCGTTAAACTATGGGCTATTATGGATATATCCCGGAAGATAAAGTTGCCGACGGTGTGGTCGATATGATGTTCCGTATTTATGAGGAAGAGGAGCTCAGCCCTCTCCTCTATCTCCTTCCTCCACTTTATGGCTCTCTCATAGGGAAGGGGGCTGTCTATAAGAACAGCCCCACGGGATGTGAAAACAACACCGGGGTTGCATCCGACAAGCTCTGTTTCAACAAATATACCGGGCTTTATCTCACACACAGCCATATTATAAAAAATCAAGCCTACTCGAGGAGCTCCTCGAGATTATTTATAAGCTTCAAAAACCTCTTCCCCTTCTCCGTTATCCTGAAGGAGGTATTTCTTTTATTATTCACCGCCTCAAGGAATCCCTTCTCGAGGAGGAAGGGGAGGTATTTTTTGAGCTGACGGTAGCTTATATTGGCGCCGTACATCATATCACTCTTCCCCATCCTCTCGAGGCTTAAAATCTCCTTTATTATGAATAATTCGTTTCTCTTCGAATTCGGTCCCCTCATAACTTGAGCTCATAAATATATTTTTCAAGCTTGGGAAGAAAATCCACTATTATATGGGCGAGGGGAGATTTATCATCCATCCCGTTCCATAATGTTTGGAGGAAATAATAGGCTTTATCCTTCCCCATCTCCTCCTCCAGAATCCGGGAGAGCTCGGAGAGCTCCCCTTCAAATAAAAGCTCGAGCTCGTATTCCGTAAACACGGGAGAGAGGCTTTCCTTCAAACTTTCCTCATCAAAGAGGGGGAAAATTTCCTCCCTTATATTCCAGAGAAAGCCTTCGAGTTCGAAAGCGGGAAGCTTTGCTACCCCTGATGCAGCCTTCATAAGGAACTCCTCCTCAACACCCTGCTCCGGTGTCGGAGGAGAGGGGGGTTGGCGGCGGGGAACCTCCTATCTCCCCCTTCACAGCCTCTCCGAAAAGCCCCCCCACTATAGCCGATAAGCATGCCAGAAATACGAGAAAATATCCAAACCACCTTCTCCTCATCCTCCCCCTATAAGCTGAAAAAGAGTGACAAGGTTATGGAAGACAAGATAAGCGCCGACAAAGCATAAAATCGTGGGAACTATCCACTGCTGCCTCCCGAAGAAAGTGGCTGAGAGGAATATTAAAGACACAAGAATTATCGTCTTCACAAAAGCAAAACCCCATATTCCTCCGGGGAAGGCTGTTATGGCGCCCATCACAGGGTTAGCCTCTTTCCCCCCGGCGGCGAAGACGAGCTGGGATGTCAAAGTATCACCGAATCCGAATAAAACTATAGCAGGAACCCATAAAGCCGCAGGTATATCCTCAAGCTTCTCCCAAACACCCCTTTTCTCGTGCTCCTCCCTCCTCTCCGGCTCCCTCCTCGGCTCCTCATGAGCTTCCACCCTCTCCCTGGGTATAACCCTCGGCTCCTCCCTATACTTTGGCTCCTCATAAATTATCGGTCTCTCCCTGTATATAACCCTCGGCTCCTCATAAACAAAAGGTCTCTCCTTCCTTTTAAGCTCCTCACGGAAATTTTTAAGGTCCTCTTTAAAGGATAAGAGCATGTCCCTTATCTCTCTCTTGAAGGCTTCACACTCAGACCTCGGAACGAATCGGGACTCGTAATTATATTCCTTCTTAGGAGATTCGGGCTTCTCATATTCCTCAACCTGGGGAAGGAGCCTCTCAATTTTCCTCCCGAGCGCCTCTCCTTTCAGTTCCTCATAAAGACCGAAGAAGGAGGAGAGCATGTTCTTCATCTCTTTCTTGAAATCGGAGAATTCCTCCCTCGTCGCATACCTCTCCTCCCTCGTCGCATACTCCTCCTTTGCCCCATACCTCTCCCCACCATACGCCTCCCTCTTTAAAGACTTTATCTCCTCCTCAACCTCTTCCAGTTCCTTCCTCGGAACTTTTGAGAGCTCGAGGTCGTAGCTTAGTGTGAAATCTATGAAGGACTTGAGAAGCGTCTTTATCGACTTCTTGAAATCCTCAAGCTCTTCCTTTGTGGCATAAGCCTCATGATGAGGGGTCTTGAGAAGGGCATCTATGCAGTAATCTATGAACTCAGCCCTCCCCATATCCCCTCTGTTCTCATCTATCCTCCTCGCAAGAGATTCCGGGACTATGAGGATCCTCTTCTCCGTCTCCCTCATCACCACATCTCCACCCCAAGGGTGTTCATGACCTTCTCTATCTCGCGAAGAAGCCTTCTACCCTTGGGAGTTATCCTGTAAACAGCAGGTCTCGTCCCGTTCTGACAGGTCATAAATCCTTTCTCAACAAGGAAATCAAGGTATTTCTCAAGCTGAGCATAACTCATGTTAACACTGTACATTATCTCCGTCTTCCCAGCCTCACCAAGCTTTAATATCTCAGCAATTATCTGGATGTTGGACCTCCTTCCATTCACCATCCTTCCCCCCAACAAAAAAGGCGAAACCAACCCCTCTGCAGGGTCGGTTTCGCCACTCGCTCCACAGGGCTCAGGCGACCATCTTACGAGCCCTGCTTCATCGCTCCCCTGCTTCCACCTTTATTATATCATTTATAATTATTGTCAAGGAATTTTCTTCTTGACAATAAAAGTTTTCTGCTTATAATTGGGGATGTGAGGATTGTTTGTTTATGTGAGGACAGGGCTTTATTTGGTTTTCTGGGGGAATGGGGTCTTTCGCTTCTTATAGATTCCGGGGAGAGGAGGGTTCTTTTTGACACGGGTTTTTCGGGGATACCTCTTTTAAGAAATTCAAATATTTTGGGGATAAATCTTAAAGATGTTGATTTTCTTGTTTTAAGTCATGGTCATGTTGATCATACCGGTGGGATTTTTGAGTTTTTGAGGGTGAGGGGGAAGGTTGATGTTGTAGCCCATCCGGATGTTTTCTCCCCGAAGATGAGGGATAGGAGTTTTATAGGTTTGCCCTTCAGGCTTGAGGCTCTTGAGGGTCTTGGCGCACATTTCATATTAACGAGGGAGCCTTTCCGGTTATCCGATAATATGATGACGACGGGCGAGGTTGAGATAGCTTATGATTTTGAGAAGGTGGATCCTTTGCTCAGGGTTGGTGATGAGCCTGACCCTCTCCTTGACGACCTCTCGATAGTGGTTGATGGGGGTGATGGGGTTTATGTTGTTCTGGGGTGCGCCCACAGGGGGGTGCTCAGCATTCTGAAGAGGGCTTCGGAGCTCTCCGGTAAAAGGGTTAAGGGGGTATTCGGCGGATTCCATCTTTTCAGGTCACCGCCCGAGAGGGTTGAGCTCACGATAGCGGAGCTTAAAGCCATGGGAGTCGAGAGGGTGGGGGCTTGTCATTGCACGGGCTCATATGCTGAGGGAAGACTGAGGGAGGAATTCGGGGAGAATTTTATAGAGATAAGGGCTGGAAGGGTTATAGAAATTTAAAAACTTCACCTTTCCACAATGGACTTCCTCATCTTCCCGACTCTGTCCCTAAATCTTCAGGGATGAGGGTTCGGAGAGCCCTTTCCAAGAGGGGGTCAGGGTCGTGGATGAAGCCCAGCCGCCTCGCATATCTCCGGCACGGCTTCCTCCCATTCGATAGCCATTATATGAACCCCCCTTACACCTTCTATCTCGCGAACCCTGTTTATTATCTCAACGCAGAGCTTTATACCCTCTTTGGACTGCTCTTCCTTCGGCACACCGCGGAGCCTTTCGATGATGCTGTCGGGGACATCCATCCCGGGAACTTTCTCCTTCATATACCTTGCGGCGCCCACCGATTTTACAGGTCCCACCCCCGCAATTATTCTCACCTTCTCATGAAGACCCATATCCCTGACCCTCTTCATCCACTCGGCGAATCTATCCACATTGAAGACCATCTGGGTGATTATGAAATCCGCCCCTCCGGCAACTTTCTTTGCAAGGCGAAGAACCCTTATCTCCATGGGATCCGCGAAGGGATTGGTCACGGCACCTATAAAGAGGCGGGGCTCGGGACCCTTTATCTCATCCCCACTCTGGAATTTCTTCTCATCCCGCATTCCCTTCACCATCCTGACAAGCTGGATGGAGTCGAGGTCATAAACGGGCTTTGCTTCGGGATGGTTGCCGAACTTGACATGGTCGCCGCTGAGGCAGAGGATGTTGTTCACGCCGAGCGCAGCTACACCGAGTATATCCATCTGAAGGGCGATGCGGTTGCGATCACGGCATGTCATCTGAACGATGAGATCAAGCCCCTCCCCTTTGGCGATAAGACCCGCCGCCCAGCTCGACATGCGAGTTATAGCCGTCTGACCATCCGTGACGGTGAAGGCATCGACATATCCCTTGAATATCCTCGCCTTCTTCCTAACCGCTTCAGCATCAGCGCTAAGAGGCGGACCAAGCTCAGCGGTTACGGCGAATTTGCCCATCTCAAGAACCCTCTCAAGATTGCTGTTCGTCTTCATCACCCCTCCTTTCTGTTCAGATTCCCAAGGACTCTATAACCTTCTTCGTCCCGGCCAGTTCCTCCTCCAGCTTAAGGGGTTCCGCCTTCACCCTCCTCGGTCTTGTCTGCTTGCTCCAATTATGCGGTTTCAGTATCTCAGAATACTTTTGAAGCTCCCCGAGTTTCTCCATGCGCCTGTAGATCTGAACCCAGGCGCAATCCTTCTCGGGATCCACCTCGCATTTCCCATCCGGTCTTGTGCCCCCGCAGGGTCCATTGAGGAGCCCCTTTGGACACTGGACAAGAGGGCAGATCCCGACAGTCCTCCCGAGCTCGCACTCCCCGCACGCCTGACACTCCTCCTTGAAATCGGAAGGACCACCGCTTGAGAAACCGAGGGCATCATTCGCCGGATATATCGGCTTAAGGATGCCCATCTCCTCCTCAAGATACTCCCGCACGGATTGAAGACCATCACCACAGCTCTGCATAAGGATGGCATCGCACTCCTCTATCTCCTTCCGATGCTCCTTGAGAAGCATGGAGTACATCGGCTTATAACACGCGAATACCCCGAAGGGGGCTCCGATTTTGCCCACAATCTCCTTCCCCTCCTTCTTGAGCCTCTCCGCCATCTCATTTACTTCCCTTATCCCTCCCGTGTGGAAAACGGTGGCACACCCCCCACAACCCATGAGCATTATCTTCTTCTTGCCCTCAAGATAACCCAGAATCTCCTCGAAGGGCTTTTGGACTTGCGCGTTCATCTTCACCCCCTTTTGAGAATTAGCGGAAAATAGCGGGAGATAAGGCTTACCCGCCTTTTTCTCCCCACCTCCCAAACCCCCTAAGCTTTCTCCGAACCTCTAATGAAGCCCACCTTCAAGCCCCGTTCTATTATACCTCTTTGGGTTGTAATTTATCAAGGGAAAGGTTTTTCCTCAACTTCCGGGGGAAACTGCTTCCGAACTCACTTCTCCCGAGGTCATCCTCTTGATTTTTTTCTCAAAAAGTTTTAATGTTTAAAGGGACCGGGTGCCGCTTCTGGGTTTTGTCCACAGGCGGCATCTGGGAAAAAGTTCAGGAGGTAGGGATGCCGTTTGTGGACAAGACCCTTGTTTGTGTGGAGTGTGGGGAGGAGTTTACATTCTCCGCAGGGGAACAGGAGTTTTACAGGTCAAGGGGGCTTATGAATGAGCCCAAGAGATGTCCCTCCTGCAGGGCGAGGAGGAAAGAGGAGAGGAGGGGATGGAGGGAGACATTTAAAGCCGTCTGTGCTTCCTGTGGAAGGGAGTGTGAGGTTCCATTCAAGCCG
>CAZTWH010000019.1:4589-8810 GCA_964617575.1 uncultured Dehalococcoidia bacterium | reverse complement strand
GAAAGGGAGGACAGAGGTTGAGGCTTTGGCCCAGGCTTATCGCACCCTGAGAGAGAATGGAAGGTGCGGTTGGTTTGGGCCTTATCATTTAAGGAGGCAACATGAGTACGATTCCCCTCTTGCTCCTCCTTCCGAGCCTGAGCTTCGGGATGGAGCTCGCCCTCGACACCAAGCCAGCCAAGCCCGGAGAGAAGTCCTTCCTCATCCTCGCGGTCCAGGGGGCGGAGGATGTTGGAGAGCTATACTTCAAGCTTTCCTACGACTGGGAGAACCTGAAGCTTTTGGGCGTCAAGCCCGGTCCTCTGGTGGCCGGCCTCGGTGAGGACGCCATCTTTGCAATGAACCCGGAGGACTTCCCGGACAGGAGCGGGAGGTTCAGGTTCGACATAGTAGTGGCTGGGGGATTCAGCGGGGAAGGCCCTGCGATGATGTTCGAGTTCGACATATCGGACTCCGCCGAGGGCTTCGTTGAGGTGAACATAGAGGAGGCCAGGGCCGTGGACACATCCCTGAAGAGCATCCCGGTGGGGCTTCACAACGGAGGTTTCGTGCTCCCGGTGTCCGTTGAGGAGGAGCAGGTGGCCCTTCCTCCGCGTCCTGCCCTCCTTCCTAACTTTCCCAATCCCTTCAACGAGGGGACCTGGATACCGTTCCAGGTTCCGAGGACCTGCAGGGTGAGGATAAAGATATACAACATCCTCGGACAGGTCGTGAGGGATATGGACCTTGGAGTGGTGAAGGGTGGCTACTACATGGGAGTTGGCAGGGCGGTGTATTGGGACGGGAGGGACGACGACGGCAGGTTGCTCGGAAGCGGGGTCTACCTGATAAAGTTCCGGGGGGGCAAGTTCGAGCAGGTCAGGAAGGCCCTGATATTGAGGTGAGGAGGTAGCAATGATGGTCTGGTTTGTGTGCTTTCTGGTTGGACTCTTCCTCGGGGATGCGTTTGGCAGGAGCAGGGGGGATTTGACGGGGGACGGGAAGGTAGACGGTGTCGACGCCTTGAAGATAATGAGGATAGTGTGCGGTCTCGAGGAGGGGACAGAAGAGGACCTCTACCTTGGGGATGTCCATCCCATACCCGGAGAGGGAGGGAAGGTCATAGGGAACGGCAAGCTCACAAGGGACGACGCCCTCCAGCTCCTGAAATACTCAGTTGGACTGATATCCAGGGGGGAGGCCACAGGTGACTTCGAGGAGCCGGTCGTAGAGGGTCTCGACCCTGCCCACGGGAGCGTTGGTGACACGGTGGTGATAAGCGGCAGGGGCTTCGTTCCAAAGCTTTCGGAAGAGACTGTGGTATACTTTGGGGGGGATGTCAGGGCCAAGGTTTTGGAAGTTTCAGTGGGAGAGATAAGGGCTGAGGTTCCAGAGGGTGCCACAACAGGTCCTGTGACTGTGGTAGCTCCTGGTGGGGTTGGCAGGAGTCCATACGAGTTCGTGGTGGTGGTGGAAAGGAGGGCGAGGCTTGTCCCACCTGAGGGCATGAGACCAGAGGACTACAAGGTGGTCAACACCCTTTTTGAGGAGGAGGTCAGGCCGGATGGAGAGGGGGAGTTTTGCGTTCCGATAAGGGACAAGGGGGTGACAGTAAGCTTTGGGATACCTGAGGAAGAAGATGATGAGAGGGTGTTTTTGAGCACTGATGTAGTGTTGGAGGGGGGAGCGAGCAAGGTGGTAGCTGAGGAAGGTAGGATGGACTACCTTTCCACAGCCCAGAGCTTGGTGTTCATGAGTCCACATTTTGCGAGTTTGAAGCTTGGGCAAGCTGAAGAGGCTATGAGATACATAGAGGAGGACCCGAAGGTAGCCGAGCTTGCAGAAGTTCTCAGGAGGGTGTATTCCAGGAGGAAGGACCCATACAACGACCCTGAGTATAAGCAGGCATACAAAGAGGCGATAGTTTCGGTGTTGGAGAGGCTCCCTGAGCACCTGGTCAAGGACTTAAGGAAAAGTTCCAAGCCAGCATTGATGAAGGTTGGCAAGGTAGTCCAGAGCGAAGAGGGACTTAGGAGGCAGATATACTACATAGACAGCGAGGTTACCTCAGTTGGTGGTAGCGACAAATATTGGGTTTTGCCTCCCGAGGGCAGGATGGGCAATCCTGTGGACTGGGTATTGCACCTTGCCGATATCGAGGACATATACGAGACCTTTCCCGAGGGAGAAAGGGAGATACAGGACCCTGACAAGACCGACCAGTTTCGAATTTTCCCGAGGAGTGGCAAGGGAGAGAGCATGGCTTTTATCTCCTCGGAGTCCTACATGACCACATTCGACTGGTTCGGGAACCTGTTTTCGGAGGGATGGGAAGGTGTCACCGGGTTTCTCGCCGATGTGACTGGCACCAAGGGCATAGCCACCATAGACAACACCCTTCGAGTTCCGAGGGGCAGGGAAGGGGTCTACATAGTCAGGGCCTTCAGCGGAGTTTTCTACGATGTTCGAGGGACGGGAGAGAACGAACTTATAGGCGAGCTTCCAGATGGGACCAGGGACTGGCTGATAGCCTTCACGATAAACGCAGTGATGGGGGCGGCGGATTGCGCAGGTGCCATGGTTGGTCAAGGTGAGCTGTTGGGAGGCGATGGAGATGTCAAGGCTGTATTGCGCAAGGCGATAAAGGGCAGCCTCAAGAAGGCCTTCGAGGTAGCGACGAAGAGGGCGCCAAGGGGAGTGAAGAGCTTCTTGAGCGCTGAGAGCTTCACTAAGGCCTTCTTCGATGTTCTATACAGTTTCACAGCGGACTTCGTGTGCACCTTCCTGGGAGACATACCCGGGATACTGGAGGAGGGTTTAGAGGCCAAGAGCAAGGCCGAGGCCGAGAGGATAAGCAAGCGGATAAAGAGTATCAGGACCATGCTGAAGGGAGCCAAGGTAGGGTTGAAGATGATAGGAGGTGCCATAGACATAGGCTACAAGGTAGCGATGTTCGGTTCAGCGGGAGAGAGGGCTGTCACCTTGGCCACAGGTTGGCATCCTCTGGTGAATGTCACACCCTTGGAGACGTGGATAGTCGTCATAGGAGACCCCTTCAGTCCGAGGATAACCTCCCTGAGTTCGTGGAGGGGGAGTTTTGGGACCACGATAACGATAACAGGAGAGAGGTTTGCAAAAGCTCCGAAGGACAACAGGGTTTACTTCGGGGGCAAGGAGGCGGAGGTAATATCCGGGAATTCCAAGGAGCTTAAAGTGAAGGTTCCCAAGCTTCCTTCGGGAAGCGAGGTGTATATACTGATCGAGACTCCTTGGGGTTCTGTCATAAGCGACAGGAAGTTCAAGATTCTACGCAGTCCGTATATAACGAAGATAGACCCCACAGAGGGTTATCCTCAAAGGTCCCAGCCCTTCGTGCTCAAGGGGGACATAAAGTTCTACGGAACGAAAATAGCCGTCTACGGAGAGGACCTCGCCTTCAAATCCAACGACAAGGTGGCGTTCAATGGGCGCTTGAGCAAGACGGAGACGGACACGGAGACGGACGCCGAATTCTACTATGTAGGCCATGTGATAGATGTTCCCGGTGAGGTCGTCAAGGGGAAGGGGTACAAAGGCAAGGAGGTATATGTTTCCGTGATAGCCAATATTGAAGGTCAGAGGTATGAGAGCAACAAGGTTCCTTTCCTGATATTGGGCAGTCCAGTTTTGGAGGAAGTGATTCCTCCTGTGATAGGGGAGGAGCAGGAGAAGATAACCCTCAAGGGGATGAACTTCCCCAAGGCGCTATGGATGAATGTCTACTTCAGATACAAGGACGCCGAGTCCGGCAGTACCAGGGTGGATACTTCGGATGTCAGGGAGCTTCTGTGGCACAACCATGGTCTTGTCACGGTCAGGCTTCCCGAGGGAATTCCCGACACAGCGAAGGTAGAGGTATGGGTTGAGACCCCTGCTGGTGTGACGGAGAAGAAGGAGCTCGTCAAGGTTAAGGGAGTGCAAAGGGTAGCAGAAGAGGAGACCGAGGAGATCGAAGAAGGATATACCATATATGTTACATGTACTAATAAAGATACAGCAGAAGCTCGTAAGCCGGATGGGAAGTTGACCTTCACTGAGGCGGTTGCCATAGCCAACGGAGACATAGACCCCTTCTCACCTCCCTGGGACGATACTGACATAAGGGAATATGTGCATTATTATGAGGAGGATTCAAGGTGGGTGGAGAAGGATACTACCGTAGTTAAGGACAAAAAGGGCCATTCCGGAAAAGAGACCAAGTAT
>CAZTWH010000019.1:0-4489 GCA_964617575.1 uncultured Dehalococcoidia bacterium | reverse complement strand
AACGAGATATTTGTAAGAGGCATCTACTGCACCGGCACAGGGATACACATCGAAGGCCATGCGAACAGGGTGGTCGGTAGGAAAATGACCTTGCATACGAAGGGCGACGGCATATGCATATCCGGAGGGCAATACAATACCGTCATCCTCGAGCTCAAAGGGGCCAAACTTGATGAAGAATCCGTGCATTCCGTGGGTGGGACGGCGGTGAACATCCTCGAGGCTCAGGGTAATTACATAGAACTTTCGGGAGGCGACCTGGTAGGGAACCGGGGCGTATCCCTGACCAATGCCAGGAAGAACGAAATACGGTTGAAGTATACCTCGTGGAGGATACTTGGGGACTATGGCATCTACATAGATGGAGGGGCTGGAAACACCATTGATGCTGGAATTTATTTAGAGCTTTTGCAAGGTACGGGAGCGAAGCTGAACAATACGGAAGGGAACTACTTCGTGAGAAACTTCAGCATACGAGGTGGCGAAGTTGGGATTCACATCAGTAACAGCAGGAACAATTATTTCGAACACTATTGGGTCACGAGGGAAACAGCACAGAATACTTTAAAGGAGGGGATTATAATCTCAGATGGTTCGAAGGCCAACGTCTTTAAGGGAGTGATCGTAGATGGCTGTGGAGCGGACGGCATACTCATAAGTGGCCCGGAGACGGAAGGAAACGAAATAGTAGCTTTTAGAGTCAGCCACTGTTTAGGAAACGGCATAAGGATAACGGACGGCGCCCACCACAACAAAATAATCCACGGTTATTATTCCAAGGCCTTCATAGAGGGGAACCTGGAAAATGGAATATTGGTAGAAAATTCGGACCATAACTTAATTTATGGCTTCCACTATAACTACTATGGGAAGGAGATATACAGTGGGAGGATAGCCGATAACATGACCGGAGTAAGGATAATCGGCTCAGTGGGCACTGTGCTGAAGTTCATCAGGATAGGTTACAACAGATATGCAGGAATGTGGCTGTCCGGGGTAGCCTCCGACAAGTTCCCTTCGGCTGAAGTAAAGGCCTTAGTGAAATTTGAGAGGGAGGACCAGCTTGGAGGAGAGGTGGGGGTCATCCTCGACGATGGCACCCGGAACGTCTCCTTAGATGTGGATATCTCCGGCTTCAAAGCTGGTCTCATCATGTCCGGCAATGCGCGCTTCAATAAGGTCCATGCTGACAATATAGGGGACTTCTCTCAAATCGGTATCAAGATGGCTGAGGGGGCTAACTTCAATACCTTAGTTATTAAGTGGTTAGGTGGCAGCGGGATGGCCATCCTCTTGGAAGGAGTCGAACATGATTCGGTGAAATGTTATGTGGATAACGTTAAGGGCAACGGGATAGTCCTGAGGAATTCGTCACATAATACCATCAAGGCCGATGTCTATAGGTGCTCCGGAGATGGCTTCGTCCTATATGGCTCCTCCGACAACATCTTCCGGAACGGCCAGGCTATGTTCAATAAAGGCCGTGGGGTGGTCGTAAAAGGAGGAGAAGGCAACTCCTTCCTGAACTTCACCGTTGAGCAGAATAGTGGCGGAGGTATGCTGATAGAAGGAGCCTCGAAGATACGGATAAAGGATTCCGAAGTAAGCTGGAATGAGCTTTACGGGCTCTGGCTCAAGGGGGCAAGGGATGTGGAGATAGTAGGAAGCGTGTTCGAAGGGGGCGAGGCAAGGAACACTTCCGGGATAATAGTCGAAGGCGGCTCCAAGGGAATCTCAATAGGAGGAAGCACGGGTTACGCTGACTGGAAGATAGGGTCCAACACCATAGGTGGGTTCAGAGAAGGAATACTCGTCCAGGGGCCAGGCACCGAAAACATAAGGATATCCCACAGCGAGATAGGGCAACAGAAGGGCAATCCACGCAGTTGGTGGGAACTGTGGAGTTATTCCAATGTATGTGGGATAGTGGTGAGGGATGGGGCCAAGGAGGTGTTTATCGGTGGCTTGGCAGACATGAGGAACTACATATCCAACAACGATGTGGGAATAGAAGTCCTGGGCAGTGAAACAGAAGTCAAGATACAGAACTGTTACATAGAGCAAAACATCAAAGGGATAGTCCTCGGAGATGGAGCCAACCATGTCGAGGTCAACCTCTGTGATATCCTCAGAAACAAGGGCGATGGCGTCACGATATCCGGCAGGTCACATCATAATGTTCTGTCGAAGTGCCTGATAACAGACAACGGAGGCACAGGAGTGGTCATAGAGGGAGGCTCAAACGAAAACATACTCTCAGGAAACGAGATATCCGACAACAGCATGGATGGGGTCCTCGTTTCGGGAGGTTCCTCACGCAATACCCTGAGGGGGAATAAGATAACGGGGAACGGAGGTAAGGGGATAAGGCTTTCTGGAGGCAACAACAACATACCTCCTCCAGTGATAGACGATTTTTCGGTAGAGGACAGGAGGATACAGGGGTATGTGGAGGGAGTTCCGAGGGGAAGCGTTGTGGATGTGTTTGCTGACAGAGGGGATGAAGGTGAAAGGTATATAGGTTCCTGCAGGCTGGTTGGTAAGAGGTTCCGCCTCAGGAAGGAGATACCAGAGGGTATGAAGTTGCATGCCATAGTTACTGATTTGGATGGCAACACTTCCGAATTCGGCACATGTAAGACCGGCCTGGCTCACAGGACGAGGCCACCTGATATAGTATTCACCTCCACCAGGGAAGGGGACATGGAGATATACTACATGCCTTCTGGAGGTTCTGTGAGGAGGTTGACTGACCATGAGGCGGATGACCACAGTGGTAGTTTGTGTCCTGATAGCAGTAAGGTATTGTTCGTTTCCGACAGGAGCGGCAATGAGGACATATGGGAGGTTGGGGTTGATGGAGAGGGTTTGAGGCAGGTCACCAGGGATGGGAGTGACGATTACGACCCCGAGTGGTCGCCTGATGGTAGGAAGATGGTCTTCGTGTCCGAGAGGGATGGTAATCCCGAAATATATGTGATGGACTTCTCGGGCAAAGGGGTGTCAGGGGGCGAGGTCTACTACGACGACGGAAGCGCCGAAAGCGAAATAAGACTTGAGGAAGGCGACTGCATAGGGGTGCACTTTTCCTCGGAAGGGGGAAAGCTATGTAAGCTCAAGTTCTACATATTCATGTTCCCAGCGAAGTTCCGTTGGGTCGTGAGGGAATGGGGAGGAGATGAGCCCGGGGAGTTGATAGCTGAGGGGGAGACGGAGCCAGGGGAGATAGGATGGCATGAGGTTGAGGTAGAAGTCGAGGTCCCGCCCGAGTTCTTCGTGGGGGCATGCTGCATCTCCTCCGACGAGCTCTGGTTCGGCAAGGACTACGACGAGCCGGACAAAAGGAGCTATATCTTCCGCGACGGGGAGTGGAACCTGATTGACCGGTACGACTGCATGATAAGGGCTGAGTTCGGCACTCCGAGTACAGTTCGGTTCACAGAAGATGGCTATATGATAACTCGCCTCACGCAGGACGAGCATGTTGACCGGTATCCGAGCTGGTCACCGGATGGAAGGGAGATAGTCTTCAGCTCGGACAGGGGAGGAGACTTCGGTCTATACATAATGAACTCGGACGGAAGTGGCCTCAGGAAGCTGATAGACGAGCCAGGAGACGAGCTCAAGCCCTGCTGGTCCTCCGACGGAAAGATAGCCTATGTCAAGGATGGGGACATATACATGATACTTCCCGATGGTTCTGGGATGGAGAAGCTGACAGAGCATGAGGGTATGGAGGACGACCCTGCCTGGAGTCCTGATGGTAAGTTGCTCTTCAGTGCTGATTGGGAGGGAGGATGGGAGATATACTGGAAGGTTCATGGTGGTAGAGCGAGGAGGCTCACTGCATCCTTGGGTGATAACACACAGCCCGACGCAGGAAGGTAGTGCGCCGAAACATATCCCACCTACGGAAGGCGGGGCCTCTGCTCCGCCTTCTTCGTTGCGGTCCGGACGGATATTTGTTATCTTTGTCCCCTACGAAGTGGGGCTTACAACGGGAAGGAAAGGACTTGGAGCACGTGAACAGGAAGGAGGAGGTTGCGAGTAAGTTCTGGTACGAACTGATCGAGAAGTTACCAGGGAATGTATACGGTGTCTACCCATTCAGAAGCGTGGCCAAGGGGCTTGTCCACGACGGTAGCGATATCCTGGTCATAGATAGAATAGCTGATGTTGTGGATGACCTCACAGGGGGTCACTTTGAAATGATAAAGGGGATTGACAACATGGGCCTTCTTCCGATATTTTGTCAGACAAGAGACAAAGCCAATTCGGAAGGAGGTTACCATGCTGCCCATCCCCACGCCTTATGATACTCTCCAGAGCCATCTTTGTCAAGTCCTTTCTGGCGTTCCAAGTAGAATCCCCCTATCTGCAGAAGCTCTTTTTATCCTTAGATATGTACGTTTCGACGGCAGAACAAACGAAGGAAATATGCGACTCCCCATCTGGGAGACCGTCTGGCCGGACCAAAGAAGCAGGAAAT
>CAZTWH010000018.1:0-9253 GCA_964617575.1 uncultured Dehalococcoidia bacterium | reverse complement strand
CCTTCCGCTCAGCTTCCCGAGGGGAAGGGAGGTTCCGGGCGCCCCTACGGATTCGGGGTCTATTATCTCATATGTTAGCTTCTCCTTCAGTATCCCATCCTGATGTATTCCCGATTCGTGCTTGAAGGCGTTTGAGCCCACTATGGCTTTATTTGGCTGGACTATAAGACCCGTGAGCTCGCTTACAAGTCTGCTCGTCTTATATATCTGGGTTGTATCTATATTCGTGTAGTAGGGGAAGAAATCCTGCCTTGTCTTTATAGCCATAACTATTTCCTCGAGGGAGGCGTTTCCGGCCCTCTCGCCTATTCCGTTTATCGTGCATTCTATCTGTCTCACGCCGTAGTCGAGGACGGCTAAGGAATTTGCTACCGCAAGCCCGAGGTCGTTATGGCAGTGGACGCTCAAGGTCACTTTATCTATACCGGGGACATTTTCGACTATCCCCTTTATTATCTCGCAGAACTCCTTCGGGACGGTATATCCGACGGTATCCGGTATGTTTATTGTTGTCGCTCCCGCCTCTATGGCGACCTTGAGGACCTGGTGGAGGAATTTGGGGTCCGTTCTTGTGGCGTCCATTGGTGAGAACTCCACATCGTCCACATACTTTTTTGCCCTCTCCACCATCTCTCCCGCTATCTCGAGTATCTCATCCCTCGTTTTCCTGAGCTGATAGAATAGATGAATATCGGAGCTTGAGAGGAAAACATGGATTCTCGGGCTCCTCGCCTCCTTTATAGCCTCATATGCCCTGTCTATAGCCTCGGGCTGGGCATAGGAGAGGGCGCATATTATGGGACCCCTCACCTCCTTAGCTATCCTGCTCACCGCATAGAGCTCTCCCTCAGAGCTCCATGGGAATCCCGCCTCTATAACATCAACCCCGAGCCTCTCGAGCTGATAGGCTATCTTCAGCTTCTCATCGGGCGTGAGAGACGCCCCGGCAGCCTGTTCCCCGTCCCTTAAGGTTGTATCGAAAATTATTATCCTCTCCATACCTCATCCCCCCTTTATCCAAGGCATCATATCCCTCAATTTCCTGCCCACCTCCTCTATCAGATGCTCCCTCTCCATCTTCCTTAGAAGCTCAAACTTCGGTCTTCCCGCCATGTTCTCCGTTATCCATTCCTTTGCGAATGTCCCGTCCTGAACCTCGCGAAGTATATTCCTCATCTCATCCTTCACAAGCTCATCTATAACCCTCGGTCCCCTCGTATAATCTCCGTATTCAGCCGTCTCGCTAACAGCCTCCCTCATCCTCGCAAGCCCTCCCTCATATATGAGGTCCACTATTAGTTTTAGCTCATGAAGACATTCAAAATATGCCACCTCGGGCTGGTATCCGGCTTCTACGAGGACCTCGAAAGCGGTCTTTATAAGGCTTGATACCCCCCCGCAGAGGACAACCTGCTCTCCGAAAAGGTCCGTCTCCGTCTCCTCCCTGAAGGTCGTCTCTATAACACCCGCCCTCGTGCATCCTATACCTTTCGCATATGACAGGGCTATATCCCTGGCTTTGCCCGAGAAATCCTGATGGACGGCTACAAGGGCGGGGGGTCCCATCCCCTTCTTATAAAGCTCCCTCAGTATGGGTCCCGGGCATTTTGGAGCTATCATGACGACATCAACGAATTTGGGGGGTTTTATCTGACCATAGTGGATATTGAAGCCATGGGCGAAGAGGAGAACATCCCCCTCCTTCAGGTTCGGCTCTATCTCCTCCTTATATACCTTCGGCTGAATGGGATCAGGGATGAGGATGGATATGAAATTCGCCCTTCGAACCGCTTCCCCTGTCTCAAGAACACGGAATCCATCCCTTTCAGCCCTTTCCCATATCTTCCCTTTCCTCTGACCCACTATAACGGATAGACCGCTGTCCTTTAAGTTCTGGGCATGGGCATGTCCCTGATTTCCGTAACCTATTACCGCTATAGTCCTCCCCTTTATGGGCTCTATTGAACAATCATCGTCATAATATATCCTTGCCATTCTACCCCCTTGTTATCACCACCTTCCCCGTCCTCACCATCTCCTTTATTCCGTGTCCCCTCAAGAGCTCTATAAAAGAATCTATCTTCCCCTCATCTCCCGTTATCTCTATTATCATCGAATCCTCCGACACATCAATTATATCCCCTTTGAATATGCTTGCTATCTGTATTATCTCTCCCCTTGTCTGGGGCGTCGCCTTAACTTTTATGAGGGCAAGCTCCCTCCCCAGAGCCCTTGAGCCTGTTATATCCGATACCTTTATCACATCGACGAGTTTATCGAGGTGCTTTCTAACCTGCTCAACGGCGCCCCCTGTTCCGCCCACAACTATCGTCATCCGGGATATACCGGGGGTCTCCGTTTTACCGACGGTTATGCTCTCTATATTAAAACCCCTCCTTCTGAAGAGGCTCGCAACCTTGTTCAAAACCCCCGGCTTGTCCTCAACGAGGGCTATGAGTGTGTGCTTCGTCACCATTCCAGAATCCTCTCCTTGCCCAGCATCATCTCCACAAGGGCTGAGCCGGGTCCGACCATGGGGAAGACATTCTCCTCCGGCTCCACCATGAAGTCTATAAGGAAAGGTCCTCTGTGATATATAGCCCTCTCAATAGCTTCATCGACATCCTGAACCCTCACAACCCTCATCCCATCTATTCCGTAAGCCTCCGCTATCTTAACAAAATCGGGGTTTAAAAGCCTCGTAGCTACATATCTCTTCCCGTAAAAGAGTTCCTGCCACTGCCTCACCATGCCGAGGTACCCGTTATCTATTATCGCTATCTTTATATCGAGCTTTTCCTGAGATATAACCGCGAGCTCCTGAATCGTCATCTGAATACCCCCATCCCCCGCTATACACCAGACCATCTCCTCGGGTCTTCCCACCTTGGCGCCTATGGCGGCGGGGAGCTCAAAACCCATCGTCCCGAGACCCCCGGATGATATGAGGCTCCTCGGTTTTTTGAATTTAAAGTGCAATGCCGTCCACATCTGATTCTGCCCCACACCGGTCGTTACTATGCAATCTCCCCCCGTAAGCTCATATATCCTCTCTATCACAAGCTCGGGGAGAAGCCCATCTCCTTCAACCCTCACGGGAAATCTCCTCCTCCATTCCTCTATCTCCTCAAGCCATTCCCTTCTTGTTTTTTGCTCAACATATTTATTTAGCTCCCTCAAAACCCTCTTAACATCGCCGACTATGGGAACATTCGCCCTCACATTCTTCCCTATCTCAGCCGGGTCTATATCTATATGAATGATCTGGGCATTGGGGGCGAAGTCGGAATATCTCCCCGTAGCCCTGTCATCAAATCTCATGCCCACCGCTATAACAAGGTCGGAGTTGCCAACAGCAAGGTTCGCATAGGGCGTCCCGTGCATACCGAGCATGCCGAGGCTTAAGAAGTGGTCCTGAGGGAAAGAATCTATTCCGAGGAGGGTTGATGCCACAGGTATCTGGGCTTTCTCAGAAAGCTCCTTAAGTTCCTCAAAGGCGCCCGATATAAGGACGCCTCTTCCGCATATTATAACGGGCTTTTTAGATTCATTTATGAGCCTCGCAGCCCTCTTTATCTGAGCGGGATGACCCTCGAGAACGGGTCTATAACCCCTTATCTCAACCTTGTCGGGATAGGGTATATTCGTCTCCTCGAGGAAAACATCCCTCGGTATATCTATAAGAACGGGTCCCGGTCTCCCCGTGCTCGCAAGATAAAAAGCCTCCTTTAAAACCCTCCCCAGGTCATCAGCCTTGAGAACCAGATAGTTGTTCTTGGTTATGGGGAGGGTTATCCCCGTTATATCTATCTCCTGAAAAGCATCCTTCCCTATAAAGCTCCTCGGAACCTGACCCGTTATCGCCACTATGGGAGATGAGTCGAGATAGGCATTCGCTATGCCCGTCACAAGATTCGATGCCCCGGGACCCGATGTAGCAATACATACCCCTACCTTCCCGGTAGCCCTCGCATAACCATCAGCCGCATGGGCTGCCCCCTGCTCATGCCTCATAAGAATGTGCCTCAGCTTGTACCCGGGCAGTGTGTCGTAAAAGGGGAGAACAGCACCGCCCGGGATGCCGAAAAGAACCTCAACCTCCTCCTTTACAAGCCCTTCACATAAAATCTCCGCCCCTTTCATCTCATCACCGCCCCATCTCGGGATTTCCCAACCCTCTCTATATAACGGGCAAGATAACCCCCCTTTATCTTCGGAACGAATGGCTTTATCTCCCTCCCCTTAAGTTCCTCCTCGCTCACCTTTACATCAAGCCTTTTTTCACTTATATCTATTTTTATAATATCTCCGTTTTTTATAAATGCGATAGGACCCCCGTCCGCAGCCTCGGGACAAACATGACCTATGGATGCCCCCCTTGTCGCTCCGGAGAATCTCCCATCGGTTATGAGGGCTACATCCTCATCAAGACCCATGCCCGAGAGGAGGGATGTGGGGACGAGCATCTCGGGCATCCCGGGTCCCCCCTTCGGTCCCTCATATCTTATGACAACAACATCCCCCCTCTCCACCTTCCCGCCTTTTATAGCCTCACAAGCCTCATCCTCGGAGTCGAAGACCCTTGCTTTTCCCTCATGCCTCAACATCTTTGGGGATACAGCCCCCCTCTTCACAACAGCCCCCTCGGGGGCGAGATTCCCGAAGAGGATGGCTATACCTCCCTTCTCGGAATAGGGGGAGCTTATGCTCCTTATAACCTCCCTGTCGAGAACTTTAGCGCCCTCTATAACCTCCCCGAGCTTTTTGCCGGAAACCGTAAGGGTCGAGAGGTCAAGGATTTCCCTTATCTCCCATAGAACAGCCCTTATACCCCCGGCTCTGTCGAGATCCTCAACCCTCATATCTCCCGCGGGGCTTAGCTTTACTATATGGGGGGTCCCATCGCTTATCCTGTTTATGTCATGGAGGTCGAAGGGGACACGAGCCTCCCTCGCGAGGGCTAAGATATGGAGGACGCTGTTCGTGCTCCCGCCGAGAGCCATATCGAGCTTCATGGCGTTCTCTATAGCCTCCCTCGTAACTATATCCCTTGCCCTTATACCTTTCCTTACAAGCTCGACCACGCACCTTCCCGCTTCCCTTGCGAGGATTCTCCTCCTCGAGGAGACGGCTGGTATTGTCCCGTTCCCCGGAAGGGCGAGTCCCAGAGCCTCCATGAGGCAGTTCATGGTGTTCGCCGTGAACATCCCCGCGCAGCTCCCCTCCCCGGGGCAGGCGTGAGCCTCAACCTCGTAAAGTTCATCATCCCCTATCTCCCCCTTCACCCTCCTCCCAACAGCCTCGAAAACGGATGCGAGGTCCATTCTTCTCCCCAGAGCATAACCGCAGAGCATGGGACCACCGCCTATAAATACGCAGGGGATATTCAGCCTGAGGGCTCCCATAACCATCCCGGGGACAATCTTATCACAGCTTCCGAGGAGGACAACCCCATCAAACCTGTGAGCCTCACAGAGGACCTCCACGGAATCGGCTATAAGCTCCCTCGAAGGAAGGCTATACCTCATGCCCATATGACCCATAGCTATGCCATCGCAGACGCCCGAAGTATTCACCTCGAAGGGAACACCACCCGCCTCCCTTACCCCCTCCTTTACGAGCCGGGAGAGCTCCATCAAATTCAAATGACCGGGTATAACCTCGCTATAGGAATTTATAATTCCTATGAAAGGCTTTCCAAAATCACGGTCCGAAAGCCCGCAGGCTCTCAGAAGAGCCCTGTGGGGAGCCCTATCCATCCCCTCCTTTATCTCAAAACTTCTCACAAAAATTAATTTAATATCAATTCATAAAAAGGTCAAATCCCTTGACACGCAAGGGCTATTTTGCTATTAGGGGTTTGGTGAGAAGCCTTCGAGGAAAATTCTACACAAAGGACTCCGAGTTAAAAGCCTATTCGAACGAGGTAGGGGGGCATCCCGCTTTCAGGAGGATGGGGTGAAAATCCTTGAGCCCACTAGTATATTCTACTTCCTGATTTTCCCGGGATTTTTATTCACGGCGGTTGCAGGTCTTCTTGCGAGCTGGCTTGACAGGAAGATAACGGCGCGCCTTCAGCGGAGGGTTGGTCCCCCCTTGTATCAGTGCTTTGCGGATTTTTTAAAGCTTCTCTCAAAGGAGGCATTCATCCCGGAGGGCTCAAACGGATTTTTATTCATCCTCTCACCCCTTATATCCCTCGCCGGGGTAACCCTCGCATCAGCCACTTTGTGGGTATCGAGCATGAATCCCGGGAAAGGTTTTGTCGGGGATGTCATAGTGGTGGTCTATCTTCTCATGCTCCCATCCCTCGCCCTCATACTCGGAGGCTCGGCATCAGGGAATCCCCATTCAGCCATCGGCGCATCAAGGGAGATAAAACTCTTCATGGCATATGAGCTTCCTTTCCTTCTCGCAATATTCACGCCGGTCGTGAAAAGCGGTATTTTGAGCCTCGGAGGCATCGCTAAATATCAGGCGGAGCAGGGCATGTTTGTCGCATCGGCTTCCGGGGCTATAGCCTTCACAGTAGCTCTTTTCTGTGTTCAGGCTAAACTGGGGATAACACCTTTTGACATCCCCGATGCGGAGACGGAGCTTATGGGGGGTCCTTATATTGAGTATTCGGGTGCTCCCCTCGGTATATTGAGGCTCTCCAAGGCTATGATGCTCTTTGTTCTTCCCTCTTTTGTTCTTTTGATCTTCTGGGGGAGCATATGGTCTTCCTGGTTTATCCTGAAATATTTTCTCTTTCTCCTCTTCATAGTGGTTTTCAGGAACACCAGTCCTCGTCTGAGGATAGATCAGGCTATCAAACTTTTCTGGTTCCCGCTAATGCTTCTCGGAGTGTTGGGGATGATTTTGGGGGTGATGGGGCTATGAGGTGGGCTCTTAAGTGGTCTGTGTGGATATATCATGTGAATACGGGGAGTTGTAATAACTGCGATATAGAGCTTCTTGCCTCTCTCACTCCGAGGTTTGATGCCGAGAGGTTCGGGATAGTTCTTGTCGGGAGCCCGAGGCATGCGGATGTCCTTGTTGTGACGGGTCCTGTCACGATGCAGGCTGCCCCGAGGCTAAAGCACATCTACGAGCAGACGCCTAAGCCGTGTGCTGTTGTCGCCCTCGGCGCCTGCGGGTGCTCATGCGGAATATTTGCCGGGAGCTACCACATAGCTGGACCGGTTGACAGGATAATACCCGTCGATGTTTATGTCCCGGGCTGTCCCCCGAATCCCGAGACGATAATAATGGGGATAGTTAAGGCTACGGAGAAGCTATGAAGGAAATAGAAGGGGTGAAGGTTAAAAGGATATGGGAGAAGAGCCCGAGGAGGGTCTATATATGGGTGGATCCCAGGGATATAAGGGAAGCCTGCGAATCTCTCTTCGGGAAGGGGATGAGATTTGTTACCTTAAGCGCCATCGATAGGGTTGAGGGAATAGAGCTCCTCTACCATTTCTCGGATGACAGGGAGGGGAAGGTAATAACTTTAAGGTCAATGGCATATAAGCCCGAATGCGAGATCGACTCCATATCGCTCATCATACCCGGGGCGTTGATGGTGGAGAGGGAGGTTCAGGATCTTTTCGGAGTCAAATTCAAAGGTCATCCTGACCCGAGGAGGTTTATAATTGGGGATGACTTTCCCGAGGGCGAATATCCTTTGAGGAGGAAGGAGTGAGGACGAGGCTCCCCATAGGTCCCTATCATCCCCTTCAGGAAGAACCCGCGCTCTTCATCCTCGAGGTTGAGGGGGAGAGGGTTGTGGATGTTGACTGGAGGGGGGGTTATAACCACAGGGGGATAGAGTGGTTATGTGAGAGGAAAACATATGATCAGGTTCTTTTCCTCGTGGAAAGGGTCTGCGGCATATGCTCGGCATCTCATCCCATAGCTTTCTGCAACGCCGTTGAGGATATTCTGGGGATAGATATACCTTTAAGGGCTAAGTTCATAAGGACGATAATAGCCGAGCTTGAGAGGATTCAATCTCACCTTCTCTGGCTCGGTCTTATGGGTCGTTATATGGGATATAACACGATATGGATGTGGTCTTGGAAGTACAGGGAGAGTGTCCTCGATATATTCGAGAGGATAGCGGGGAACAGGCGATCCTATGCGATTTTCAGAGTAGGGGGGGTTAGGAGGGATATAGGGAAGGAGGATTATCGATTTATACTCGGGAAGCTAAACGATATGGAGCCGAAGGTTGAGACGCTCGCAAAAGCCATCCTCGACGACCCTGTTATATCAGCGAGGCTCAAGGTGGGGAGGCTGAAGAAGGAGGATGCTATAAGATACTGCGTCGTTGGACCAACTGCTCGGGGGGCGGGGGTGGATATAGATGTGAGGAGGGATGAGCCCTATGCCGCCTATGACCTTATAGACTGGAAGGTCATAACAAAGGATGGGGGGGATGTTCTCTCCATGGCTTCTGTGAGGGTTCTCGAGATACTGGAGTCGATAAAGATGGTGAGGGAGTGTATAAAGAATATGCCGGGGGGACCCGTATATGAGGAGGTCCCGGATATACCACCGGGCGAGGGGATAGGGAGGGGGGAAGCTCCCAGGGGGGAATGCCTCCACTATGTTGTATCCGACGGGACGAATATTCCGAAGAGGGTTAAAATAAGGGCTCCGAGTTTTATGAATATACCCTCCTTCAAGGCGAGGGTTGTTGGCGAGACGGTATCGGATGTCATACTTATCCTGGCATCCGTGGACCCGTGTTATTCATGCGCGGAGAGGAGGATAGTGGCGAGGGAGGGGAGGAGGATTATGGATTATGAGGAGCTTCTTAAAAAGTCATGGGAGAAGACGGAGAGAATGAGGAGGGAAATCGGTGTATGAGGGGCTTGTTTTAGCCATAATCCTTCTCCCCCTGATAGGCTCGATATTCACATTTGTTAAGAGAAGGGAAATATACGCCCTTTTTGTATCCTCCGCCACATTCGTTCTCAATTTATTCCTTCTCCCATCGGCTCTAAGAGGGGAGACTTTCGCTTTCGGCTGGGAGCTTGTATATGGGCTTAGCTTAAGTTTCATAGCGGACCCCTTATCCGTATTCACAGCCCTTTCTATATCGCTTATAGGGGCGCTCATAGTCCTCTACTCCGGGGATTATATGAGGAGATATTCCCACCTGTTTGAATATTACTTTCTTATCCTTCTTTTCACAGGTGGTATGATGGGGCTTGTTTACTCGAATAACCTTCTCCTCATGTATGTCTTCTGGGAGATAACCTCCATA
>CAZTWH010000017.1:0-9255 GCA_964617575.1 uncultured Dehalococcoidia bacterium | reverse complement strand
CAGCAAGAAGCTCGTCAAGCTCGGACTGACCGAGAACACTTCTCAAGGTCGTCTGCGATATCTGGAATGTGGCGAGTCTATAATCATATACCTCGATTATTGCCTGCTCGGGATGCATGACCCTGAAGTAAACCACAGCGTTAACCCTGACAGTGACATTATCCCTTGTTATAACCTCCTGAGAGGGGACATCAAGGGTTACGACCCTCGTATCAACCTTTCTCATCCTGTCTATGAAGGGTATTATGAACCTTATCCCCGGACCCTTGGTTCCGACAAGCCTTCCGAGCCTGAAAACAACGCCCATCTCATACTGCTGGACTATTTTTATGGAAGCTGTAGCTATTATAAGAAGAACGAAAGCCAGAAATATACCAAGAATTATCCACCCCATTATTTACACCTCCCCTTTCTTTTTCACCCTGAGCCTCAAACCCTCTATTCCTGTGACAACAATCTCCTCCCCAGCCTCCGCTTCACCCCCCTCTATTATAGCATCCCATAGCTCGCCGTGGACGAAAACCTGACCCCGAGGTTTCAGGGGCGTTTTCGCATACCCCACCTTCCCTATCATCCCCTCCCTTCCCGTAGGCTGGGGTCTACGGTGGGTCCTCAGAACAGCCCTCGCTGCGAAGAATATGAATACGGCTATCGAGAAGGAAATGATTCCTATAACCCATGGACTTATTCCGCCCTCATAATAGGGGGTCTTGCCCGTAAATAGGAGGAGGGAGCCCATTATGAAGGACACAAGACCTCCTCCCATGAGGAAACCTATGCCCGGTGTGAATAGCTCAGCCACAAGGAGCCCGAAGCCTAATAGGATAAGGAAAAGACCAGCCCAGTTGGCGTCAAGGACATGAAGGGAGTAGAAGGAGAGGAGAAGAGATATGCCTCCCACAACACCTGGTATTATAAGACCCGGATGGAATATCTCCGTTATTATCCCGAGGGTCCCTATGCTCATAAGTATGTAGGCTATATTAGGCTCGGATATGACCTGCAAAAACCTCTCCGCAAAGTTCATGCCGAAATTTATAACACGAGCACCCTTCGTCTCTATAACAACTTCCTTCCCCTTTACATTCGTTTTGAAGCCATGAAGCTTTGATATAAGCTCCTCGAGATTATCAGCCCTTATATCTATGACATTTTTCTCAACAGCTTCCCTATCCGTTATGCTCTCGGACCTCCTGACCGCCTTCTCCGCCCAATCCGCGTTCCTCCCCCTCTCCTCACATATGGACCTTATCCATGCGACGGCGTCCTTGACAATCTTCTCCTCATATTCCTCGGGCATCTCACCTCCCACGGCTACCGGATGGGCGGCGCCTATATGGGTCCCGGGCGCCATGGCTGCTATATGGGCTGAAAGGGTTATGAACACACCGGCAGATGCCGCCCTCGCCCCCTTGGGGGAAACATATACACAAACGGGAACATCGGAGTTCATTATGGACTCTACTATTTTCTTTGTGGATTCAAGAAGTCCGCCCGGGGTATCCAGCCTTATTATAATAAGCTCAGCCCTTCCCTCCGCAGAATCTATAGCCCTCTCCACATAACTCGCTACGGCAGGAACTATGACGCCATGGACATCCAGAACATATATCTTCGGAGCATCAGCATAAGCGACTCCGATTATCCCTACAAGCAGGATGAGAAGCAGGATTACAAATCTTCCTCTCACACCTAAATTATACCCCCTTTGAGAACCTCCTCTATCTCCCCGAGCCAATCGCCAGCCATCTTTATCCTCACCTGATTTGAAAGAACCCTTCCCCTCGACACCGGCGGCTTTCTCCCCCAGAAAAGGACCACATCCCTCCCCTCTTTATATATCCTCTTAACCCCGAGCTTGGTCCCGAGAACCCTTATCCTCAAAATTTTAAAGAGGTTTTTTAAAGGATTCGGGGGCTTTCCAAATCTATCCTCCATCTCCTTCTCAAGCTCCGATACATCCTCAAGAGTCATGGCTTCCGCAAGGCGCTTATATATAGAGAGGCGAAGCATTTCCTCCCTTATATATTCCCTCGGTATATAAGCTTCGATGGGGAGGTCTATTCTGGGCGGCTGGGGGCGAGGCTTTAGGGGTCTTCCTTCAAATTCAGCCTTCACCTTCTCTACAGCCTCCTCAAGAAGTTTCGTGTAGAGGTAAAACCCGACACTGCCCATATTGCCGCTCTGTTCGGGTCCGAGTATATTCCCCGCTCCCCTTATTTCCAGGTCCTTAAGCGCTATGTAAAAGCCGGCGCCGAGCTCCGCAGCCTCATAAATCGTCCTCAGCCTCTCCTTAGCCTTATCCGTGAGCTTCTTCCCCTTTCTGTAAAGGAAGTAGGAATAGGCGAGCCTATCGCCCCTCCCTATCCTTCCCCTGAGCTGATAGAGCTGAACGAGACCGAATTTATCGGCATCCCTCACTATAAGGGTATTGGCGAGGGGGATATCAAGACCCGCCTCTATTATGTTCGTCGATAAAAGGACATCAGCCTCGCCCCTTATGAAAGAGACAACAGCTTCCTCGATCTCATAAGGTTTCATCCTCCCGTGAGCCACAACTATCCTCGCCTCAGGAACTATATCCTTAAGCTCCTTATAAACATCCCATATGTTCTTTATCCTGTTATGGACGAAGAAAACCCTTCCATCTCTTTCCATTTCCTTCAGAACAGCCTCCCTTACAAGCTCCTCATCATATTCCCCAACATAGGTCCTCACGGGAATCCTTTCCTCAGGGGGCGTCTCTATAAGGCTTATATCTATTATCCCGGATAGAGCCATATATAGGGTTCTCGGTATGGGCGTCGCCGTTATGCTGAGGACATCTATGTTCTCCTTCATCCTCTTCAATTTCTCCTTATGCCTCACGCCGAATTTATGCTCATCGTCTATTATCAGAAGCCCGAGTTTTTTGAAGCTTATATCCTTTTGAAGAAGCCTGTGGGTCCCTATGCATATATCAACCGTACCATCCTTTATGCCCTTTACTATCTCATCCTGATTTTTTGTGAGCCTTGAGAGGGCTTCAACCCTCACGGGGAAGGGGGAGAGTCTTTCCCTGAAGGTTCTAAGGTGTTGTTCTGCGAGGATTGTCGTCGGCACGAGGATGGCGACCTGATAGCCATCCATAACAGCTTTGAAGGCAGCCCTCAAAGCCACCTCCGTCTTCCCGTATCCCACATCACCGCAGAGGAGCCTCTCCATGGGCTTTTTATCCTCCATATCCCTCTTTATCTCATTTATCGCCTTTATCTGATCAGGGGTCTCCTCATAAGGGAAAGAAGCCTCGAGCTCGATCTGCCACTCATTATCGGGAGAGAAAGCTATCCCCGGAAGAACCTTCCTCTTAGCCCATGTCTCTAAAAGCTCCCTCGCGAAATCCTCACAGGATTTCTTAACCCTGCTCTTCGTCCTCTCCCATTCCTTGGAACGGAGAAGGGTGAGGGAGGGTTTTCTCCCCGAGGGGGATATGTATTTTGATAGTTTGTAAGCCTGCTCAACAGGGACATAGAGTTTATCCCCGCCCTCAAATTCGAGGCAGAGATATTCGCCCCTCACGCCCCCCACATCCATCTCCTCCATGCCCAAAAACCTGGCTATACCGTAATCCGAATGAACGACAAAATCCCCCGGAGAGAAATCTATTGTCTTCGGAATATGCCTCCTAAAGACCTTCCTCTCCTCGAATTTCTCCTTCCTGCCGAAAATCTCAAAATCCGTGAGCAAAAGAACATCCCCGACCTCTATCCCCTCTCCAACCTTCCCCTCCGTTATAACAGCCCTCCCTTTGGGAGGCAGCTCCATAACATCCCTCGCGAAAGAGCCGTGACTTATCTCCCTAACCCTCTCCGGAAAGGAAGTTATAATTATAAGCCTCCTCCCTTTATTTATTTCGGGAAGGGATTGGGGGAGAATTCTTTTAGGGCTTTTTATGGCTTCCGCAAGCCAGTTTTTGATCTTTACGGTTTTTAGATTTTTTATGGAATTTTTTACTTCCTCCCACGGAATTATATTTTCGTTTCTGTGCTTTTCCTCTATTTTCGGGATTTCGTCCTCTATATCCTCGATTATTAAAAGCCAGTTTTCATCGAGGAAGGATGGGAGGGAGGAATTTTCGGGGAGGGATGATGGGGATAGGAGGGCGTCCTCGACATTCTCCACAGATTTCTGGGAGGATGGTTCGAATTTCCTCATCGTATATACCTCATCGCCGAAGAATTCTATCCTGAGGGGCATGTCCGAGGAGGGCGGAAATACATCTATTATCCCTCCTCTTAAAGAGAAGGTTCCGGGTATTTCTACGACCTCCTCCTTCTCATAGCCGAGGGATAGGAGGGCATCGACGAGCTTTGTCAGGGGTAATTTATCCCCTTTCCTTATAAAAATGCTCTTTTCCCTTATATCCTTCGGCTCGGGGGTTTTGAACATTATGGCGAGGGGGGAGGCTATCAAGGTTTTAGCTTTTCCGAAGGCGAGCTCAAGGAGGGCTTTCCATCTCTCCCCCATCGCATTGAGATCCGGGAAGGGGGAGGTATCGGGTTTCGGGAAGATAAGGGGGTCATCGCCTGTGAGGCTTTTTATTTCCTCCCTTCTTCTTATCTCATCCTTTGTTATGAGAAGGATGGGTTTCTCAAATTTTAGTCTAAGGGCTGATATGAAGTAGGGCTCCGAGCCTTTGGGAAGGGAGACCTCCCCGCTCAGGGCTTCCTCGAGCTTATGCTTCATTATCTCCGGCAACACAAGGAGAGCCATCAGACCTTGAGGACCTTTAAAGGCTTCAATATCTCTCCGTCGCTCTCGCCTATGCCCAAAAACTCATCGTCCTTATAAACCCTGACTTTCCCCTTAAAGTCCATATTAATTTTAATGGGTCTGCCGAATAGAAAACCTTGGTCTTCTATTTTCACCTCGGGGAGATGCTGGAGGACCCAGTCTATGGGGTGAAATACATCCTCGCCGCGGCTTACAAGCTCATAGACATCCTCTATCCTCAGAGCCTCCTCGATCTTCATGGGTCCGTATCTTGTTCTCACAAGTTCTTTGAGATGGGCTCCGCATCCCAGGGCGTCCCCTATATCCTTCGCGAGGGACCTTATATAGGCGCCCCATCCGCATTCCACCTCGAGCTCGATATAGGGAGGTGAGAAGGATAAAAGCTTTATATTGTAAAAGATGACCCTCCTCGGCTTTAAGGGGACATCCTCGCCTTTTCTTGCGAGCTCGTATAGGGGTTTTCCCCTATATTTTATGGCGCTGAAAGGCGGGGGGAGCTGTTCCACTTCTCCTATGAATCTGGATATCGCTCTCTCGACATCCCCGCGGCTCACCTTTGAGAAATCCCCGAGCCTCAAGATTTTCCCCGAGGAGTCATAGGTATCTGTTTCCTTCCCGAGCTCTATCTTCGCCATATATGTTTTCCTGAGGTCCCTCAAATATTCCTGAATCCTTGTAGCCTTTCCGACGAGGATGGGGAGAACCCCTGAAGCATCCGGGTCTAGGGTTCCTCCGTGACCTACCTTTCTTTTCAGGAGCTTTCTTATTCTTCTAACAGCTTCAAAGGAAGTTATACCCTTCGGTTTATTTAAATTTATTACCCCCTCATTCCTCAACCCCTATCTCCTTTGAAGCCCTCTCTATAATAGATGTCAGGCGGACAGCTCTCTCTATTGTTCTGTCTATTTCAAACTCAAGCCTCGGTATTCTTCTGAGGTGAAGCTTCTCCCCCAGCTCCCTCCTTAAGAAGCTCTCAGCTCCCGTGAGGGCTTTCATTATATCCTCCTCTCTTTCCCTGTCGAGGAGGCTCACATACACCTTCGCGTGGGACAGGTCTTTGGATGTTCTGACCTCGGTTATTGTTATGAAACATCTAAGCCTCGGGTCCTCGAGCTCCCTCTTAAGAAGTTCTGAGAGCTCCTCCCTGAGAAGATTGTTTATCCTCTCCGTCCTCCTCATACCTTCTCCCTCCCGTAGACCTCTATTATATCCCCCTCCTCAAAATCGTTAAACCCATCTATACCCACCCCGCATTCCATACCCGCCCCCATCTCATGAACATCCTCCTTGTAGTGCCTGAGGCTCTTTATAAATGACCTGTGTATCTCCTCGCCTTTCCTTTTAACGGAAGCTTCCGCTCCTCTCACAATTTTGCCCTCGAGGACATAGACGCCTGCGACCTTCCCGCCCTTTATGGGGAAGACAGCTCTCACCTCTCCCCTTCCTATGAGAACCTCCCTCACCTTGGGCTCGAGGACGCCTCTGAGAGCCTTCTTCATATCATCAACAAGGTCGTATATAACCCTGTAGGTTCTTATGGTTATCCCCTCGGCATCCGCGAGTTTCTTTGCCGGCTGGTCAGGTTTTGTATTGAAGCCCACTATCATGCCCCTCGAAGCTGATGCGAGCATTACATCGCTCTCCGTTATATTACCCGTCCCCGAGTGGATAACCCTTATCCTCACCCCCTCCTCCTCCATCCTCTCGAGGACATTTCTAACAGCCTCCATCGTCCCCTGAACATCCGTCTTGAGGATGACCTTAAGATCCTTTTCGCCAACCTCGGGAAGGGGAGCGGGTCTCTCCTTTTTAGCCCTCTCAGCCAGCTCCTTGGCTTCCTTCTCGCTTCCGACAACTTTCAATATATCTCCGGCGCGAGGGACTTCCTCTATACCCAGAACCTCCACGGGTTTTGATGGCTCGGCTTCATTCACCCTCCTCCCCATATCGTCCATCATAGCCTTTACCTTACCCCATGTTTTGCCGACAACGAAGATATCCCCTACTTTTAATGTCCCGCTCCTTATTATCACCGTGGCTACAGGTCCCCTCCTCGGGTCCATCCTTGATTCTATGACGGCACCTATAGCCCTCCCCCTTGGGTTAGCCTTTATCTCCTCAACTTCAGCGAGGACGAGAATATTGTCAAGGAGATCCTTCACCCCCTCCCCCGTCTTCGCGGATATGGGGACGCATATAACATCCCCTCCCCATTCCTCTATAATAAGACCCTGCTCGGAAAGTTCCCTCTTTACTTTCTCTATATTAGCCCTTCCCTCAGGCTTGTCTATTTTATTTATGGCAACGATTATGGGAACGCCGGCGTCCCTTGCGTGATTTATAGCCTCTATTGTCTGGGGCATGACCCCATCATCGGATGCGACGACGAGGACGGCTATATCCGTGACCTGAGCGCCCCTCGCCCTCATCGTCGTGAAAGCCTCATGACCCGGTGTATCTATAAATGTTATCTTTTTCCCATCAACCTCGACCTGGTAGGCGCCTATATGCTGTGTTATCTGACCGGGCTCTTTCTCAGCTATCCTGCTCTTCCTTATATAATCGAGGAGGGTTGTTTTGCCATGGTCAACATGACCGAGGATTGTGACTATGGGTGGTCTCGGTTCAAGATGCTCCTCCTCCTCCAAAAGCAGATCCCTCACCCTTTCCTCCTCTTCCTCCTCAACCTCAAATCCGAGCTCGCGGGCGAGGGATACAGCCCTCTCCCTCCCGACAGCCTGATTTAAGCCCACCATAACACCCTTCTTCATGAGCCTTTTTATAAGCTCTATAGGGCTTATACCGAGTATCTCGCCGAGCTCCCTTACGGTTACATCATGAGGGATTTTTACCTTCTTCATATCCCCTCAAAATCCTCAATATCTCCTTCTTCTTCTCCTCACTGATCTCAACCTTTAAAGCCTTTGAGAGACGAGCCTTTTTATCCCTCTTCTCAAGAACACTGACCCAGCAAGCCTCGTTCTTGCAGAGATAAGCACCCCTCCCGCTCCTCTTCCCCCTCATGTCAACCTCTATATTTCCCTCAGGGGTTCTCACTATCCTTATAAGCTCCCACTTGGGTTTCTTGCTAAGACAGGCTATGCAGGTCCTCTCGGGAATTACTCTTCCCAATCCTCCCACTCCTCCTTGATCTCATAGAACTTCTTCTTGGCTTTCTTCTCGGGTTTCTTCTTCGTCTCAACCTTGGGAAGTATCTCCTCGGCAAACCTTATAACACCCTCGGAGGGAGCAGCCTCCTCAACATGAGCCTCTTCAGGAGCCTCAGCTTTGGCTTCCTCAGCCCTTCTCCTCTCCTCCTCCCTCCTCCTCTCCTCCTCATACTCGGAGAGACTTTTTATGTCTATCTTCCATCCTGTTAGCTTTGCAGCGAGGCGTGCGTTCTGACCCTCCTTGCCTATGGCGAGGGAGAGCTGATTATCGGGGACTATAACCTCAGCCCTTCCCTCATCCTCATAAAGCTTCACATCGAGTATTCTCCCGGGGCTTAAGGTGTTCGCTATGAAAACCTTTGGGTCATGGTGCCACTCTATTATATCTATCTTCTCTCCCTGAAGCTCGTTCACAACATTCTGTATCCTTATCCCCCTCATGCCGACGCAGGAGCCGACTGGGTCAACTCCGCTCTGTTTAGCCCTCACCGCCACTTTTGTCCTCGAACCGGGTTCCCTCGCCACCCCCTTTATCTCCACTATCCCGTTCCTTATCTCGGGAACCTCGAGTTCCAGAAGCTTTTTTACAAAATTGGGATGGCTCCTTGAAAGGATTATCTGGGGCTCCTTTGATGTCATCCTGACCTCGAAGAGGTAGAATTTCATCCTCTGCCCGAATTTGTACCTCTCCGTTTTTACCTGCTCATGGGGAGGGAGTATAGCCTCCGTCTTCCCGAGGTCGACTATTATGTTCTTATGCTCCATCCTCTGAACAACACCGCTTACTATCTCCCCTTCCTTCTTCGAATACTCCCCGTATATTATCTCCTTCTCAGCTTCCTTGAGTTTCTGCAATATAACCTGTTTCGCAACCTGCGCCCCTATTCTCCCCGGGTTTACATTCGGCGCTTTTATTTTTACGACCTCGCCGAGCTGGGCATCGGGTTTTATCTTAACAGCTTCCTCGAGAGATATCTCCTTATCGGGGTTCTTGACCTCCTCAGTAACCCTTTTCTCGATGAAAACCGATATTTCACCCGTCTTGGGGTCTATATGGGCTGAGAGGTCATATTTTGACATCTCCTCGCTCTTCTTATATGCGGAGAGAATGGCAAGCTCCACCGCTCTCAGGACCACCTCCTTGGGCAGTCCCCTCTCCGCCGCAAGCTGAGATATGGCGAGTAAAAGCTCGCTCTTCATATCCCCTAATAAAGAAAGCGGGATTTACCCCGCCTTCAAGGATATTATAGAAAATCTTTTCCTTTTGTTCAAGCTTCTTTTATTTTCTTCAAAACACTTTCTATGGGAACAA
>CAZTWH010000016.1:0-9329 GCA_964617575.1 uncultured Dehalococcoidia bacterium | reverse complement strand
TTAAGGAGGCTTGAGGAGGATATATCAAGGCTTGTGGCTAAGGGGGGTGAGAGGAGGGGGGAGGTCGAGAGGATAAGGGCTGAGATAGGGGAGCTTGAGGGGGTGGATATAAGATATGAGGCTAAAAGGAAGGAATATGAAGCCAAAAAATCCGAGCTTGATTTGAGGAGGGGGGAGCTTCTGGCTCTCCAGCGCAAAATTGAGGAGATGGAGAGGAAGGAGGGGGAAGTCAGGGAGATAGGAGAGAGGATAAGGTGGCTTAAAAGGGAGGAGGAGATATACAAAAAACTTCAGGTGGCATTCAGTTTGAGGGAGGGGATACCTTCCCTTCTTATTGAGAAACTTCTTCCCGAGATAGAGGTGGAGGCTAACGAGCTTCTCGGGAGGATGACGGACTGGAGGATGAGTCTCAAGCTCGAGATGGATGAGAGGGAGAGGCTTGAGATAAAGATATCGGATGAGAGGGGAACGAGACCTTACGAGAGCTTCAGCGGGGGGGAGGCTTTCAGGATAAACCTTGCCCTCAGGATAGCGATATCGAAGCTCCTTGCGAGGAGGGCGGGTGCTCCCCTTCAATCCCTTTTTTTGGATGAGGGCTTCGGAAGTCAGGATGAGATGGGAAGGAGCAGGATAATGGATGTCCTATCCGGGATAAGGAAGGATTTCAGGAAAATTTTCGTCATAACTCACATAGAGGAGCTTAAAGAGGAGTTTCCCGCGAGGATAGAGATAAGAAGAACCCATTCGGGCTCGAAGGTCAAAGTCCTATCGTGAAATCCGCCCGGGGGACCTTGAATATATCCTGTGTTGTTATTATGAGCTGCCTTAGGGGGGGAAGATTCTCGAGCAATGTCCCTTTCCTTCCCTCATCGAGCTCGGAGAAAATATCGTCGAGGAGGAGGATAGGCTCCTTCCCTTTATTTTTCAAAAATACAGCCTCGGAAAGCTTCAGGGAGAGGGATAGGAGTCTTTTTTCGCCCCTCGATACAACCCTCTTCCCTTCCATCAGGATTTCAAGGTCATCCCTGTGAGGACCCGTTGTTGTGGAGAGATATTTCATATCCCTCTCGAGGTTTCTTTTGAGCGAGCTCCTCATATCCTCGCATGTCCTTATATACCTTATGCTCCCCCTCCTCCCGGATATTCTCCCGAATATCTCTTCAAATATCTTCGAAAGCTCGGATAGAATCCTCTCCCTCTCCTTTATTATGAATTCACCTTCCCTCGAAAGCCTCTCATCCCATATATCGATGTCATCCCTCATCCCCTCCGAAAGCCTTCTTATAACCTTATTCCTGTGCCTCAAAATCCTGTAATAGAGCCTTAAGGAGGATGAATATCTCTGGTTTATCCTCGAAATTATAAGGTTTATGTATCTCCTCCTCCATACGGGTTCGTCTAATAGCTCTATATCCCTCGGGTGGAAGAATACGGAGCTTAGGGTTGAAGCGAGCCTTGCGCTCTGGGTTTCCCTCCCGTTCACCTTTATCTTCTTTCTCCCCCTCGAAAGGATGATCTCGACCTCGATGTTGTCAAATTCGCCGTAAGCCCTCGTATATTCCCTTTCCCACTTTATAAGCTCCTGCTCCCTGCTTGTGAGGGGGGATTTTGAGGTTGTTAAAAAGTGAATTGATTCGAGGATATTGGTTTTGCCCCTCCCGTTATCCCCGTAAATCACGGTTATGCCTTCAGGGAAGGATAGCTCAAGATTTTCGAAGTTTCTGTAATTTTTAAGCCTTAATTTTTTTATCAAAGTCCTATTCTCTCAAAAATTTTATCTATTTCCTTTATGAAGAATTTGGGGTCGAAGAGGGCTCGGAGTTCTTCCTCGCTTATATATGAGAGAACCTCCCCGTCCTCCATCAGGGTCTCGAGGAAATCCCTGTCCTCGTCCCATGATTTTAGGGCGCTTTTCTGAACTATCCTGTAAGCTTTCTCCCTTGATAGACCCTTGTCTATAAGGGAGAGGAGGATTCTCTGGGAGAAAATGAGACCTTTTGTGAGGTTTATATTCTTAGCCATCCTCTCTTTGTTCACCTTCAAGCCCCTCATTATATATGAGAAGAGACCGAGCATGTAATCGAGGGCTATGCATGAATCGGGTATTATTATCCTTTCGGCTGATGAATGGCTTATATCCCTTTCATGCCAGAGGGCTATGTTTTCGAGGGATACGAGGGAGTTCGCTCTTATAATTCTTGCGAGACCGCATATCCTCTCGCACAGCTCCGGGTTCTTCTTGTGGGGCATGGCTGAAGAGCCCGTCTGACCCTCCTCAAAGGGCTCCTCGAGCTCGAGCACTTCCGTTCTCTGAAGCCCCCTTATATCGAGGGCGAATTTCTCGAGGGAGGATGCCGTTATTGCGAGGGTTGTTAGGAACCTCGCATGTCTATCCCTCTGAACTATCTGATTTGATACGGGGTCTCTTTTGAGACCGAGCTTTTTCAGGGCTATCTCCTCCACCTCTATCGGGACCGTAGCATGGGTCCCTACGGCACCCGATATTTTCCCGTAGCTTATCTCCTCCTTAGCCTCCTCGAGCCTTCTCCTGTTCCTCTTCATCTCCTCATACCAGAGGGCGAGCTTGAGACCGAATGTTATGGGCTCGGCATGAACACCGTGGGTTCTTCCCATCATTATCGTGTCCTTGTGCTCCAAAGCCCTTTCCTTAAGTATGGATATAACCTCATCGACCCCCTCGAGGAGGATGTTTGAAGCCTCAACGAGCTGGAGGGATAAAGCGGTGTCCATAACATCGGAGGATGTCAGTCCCATATGTATGAACCTCGCCTCATCCCCTATAGTCTCGGATATGGCTTTGAGAAAAGCTGTCATATCGTGATGGGTTATCTTTAAATGCTCCTTTATCCTCTCCACATCGACCTCAGCCCTTTTTATTTTTGGGATAGCCTCTTCGGGTATCTCGCCTGTTTCAGCCCATGCCTCGCACACGGCTATCTCAACATCGAGCCATTTTTTGAACTTATATTCCTCCTCCCATATCTTCCCCATCCTCTCCCTCGTATATCTTTCTATCATTCCAGCCTCCCTTTTATCTCGGGATATTTTAGGCTTAGTATTCTCAGGGCGAAGAGGGCTGCGTTTTTTACACCCTTCTTCCCTATCCCCATCGTCGCGACGGGAACGCCCCCCGGCATCTGCGAAATGGATAAAAGGGCGTCGAGACCCTGAAGCTCGCCGGCTGGGAGGGGGACGCCTATAACGGGAAGCTTCGTCCAGGATGATAAAACCCCCGGAAGATGGGCGGATAGCCCTGCGCATGCTATTATAACCTCCACACCCCTCTCATGAGCCTTAAGCCCATACTCCCTCACACCCTCGGGGTCCCTGTGGGCTGATAAGACCCTGACCTCATAATCCACACCCGCATCCTCAAGAATCTTCAAAGCCTCATCTATGTATGGCTCATCGCTTCTGCTACCCAGAACTATCCCTATCTTCGGCATAACCACCCCCGAAAAGGCTCTCCTTCAAGATTTTAAAAAGAAACTTGGGTCTCCTCTTTATAATCTTCATGACATCTTCATAGCTCCTCTCACTGCTCAAAAGCTCATATGTTACATTCCAGTAAACCTCAAACTCCTTTATAAGCCTGAAGAATGTCTTCGGAAAAAGAAATAAAAGCCTTAGAAGGAAATTCGCTCCCTTAAACTCCCTAAGCATATCTTCGATCTCAAATTCAAAATCCCCGAGCTTCCCCTCCCCCGATAAAAACCTCTCTATAACGGTTGCCGCTTTCTTTGCGCCGTAGAGGGCGTAGTATATCCCCTCACCCGAATACGGGTTGACAAATCCCCCGGCATCTCCGAGCACGAGAACCCTCCCGAAAGTTAATGGGGTTTTTTTGAGCCTCGATGACAATGGATGGGATTTTATATTCTTTATGGGGAATTTTGATAGCTTTGAGAAGTTTATAAACCTTTCGAAATAATTTTTGAAAAATTTCACATATTTTAAAGGTCCGCCGACTCCCACGGATAGGTGGTCCCTTTTCGGGAAGATCCATGCGTATCCTGCTCCGAGGATTCCTATATCTATATGGGCGAAGTTCCATTCCTCCATAAGGCTCTCGGGGAGGTATATATCCGCTTTTAAAGCCATGAATTTCTTGAATCTTTTATCAAGGCTGAAGCTTTTTGAAATTACGCTATTTGCGCCATCAGCCCCGACCACAACCCTTCCCCTGAAACTTTCCCTATCACCGAAGACCTCCGCGTATTCCCTTTCGACGCATACTCCTTTCGCCTCAAACCCCTCAACAAGCTGGGCACCCGCCTCACAAGCTCTATCGAGGATGAATTTATCGAACCTGTCCCTCCTCACGGTGTAAATCAGGGGATTTTTCGCAAATCTCGAAAAGCTCTGGGAGAGGGAGAGGCTTATTCTCGCGCCCATGACCTTCCTCTCGATAACATCCGATATATCGAAGGGGAGGATTTTTAAGACCTTAGGCGTTAGCCCCCCGGCACAGGGCTTATCCCTCGGAAACCTCTCCTTATCGAGAAGAAGGGTTTTTATACCTCTCCTCGATAGCTCGTACCCGAGATATGCCCCTCCGGGCCCTGCCCCTACTATGACTACATCCCACACCCTATATCCCTCCTCCAGTATGCTCCCTCAAATTTTATCTTATTTATATTCTTGTAAACCTTCTCCCTCGCCTCGGAAATATCCCTCCCTTTACCGACAACATTTAGAACCCTTCCACCAGAAGTAAGAAGCCTTTCTCCTTCCCTTTTTGTTCCAGCGTGAAATATGATGACATCCTCGAGGTCCCCCAGCTCTATCTCATAACCCGTTTCGTATTTACCGGGGTATCCTTTCGAAGCCATGACCACGCATACGCATGCCCCATCCTCCCATTCTATATCCATCCCCGATATCTCTCCCCTTATGACAGCGTCGAATATATCCACAAGGTCTGTTTTCATGAGGGGCAATATAGCCTGTGTCTCAGGGTCCCCGAACCGGGCGTTGAACTCCAGAACTTTTATCCCCTCGTCCGTCAGCATAAGACCGGCATAGAGGGCTCCTTTATACCTTTTTTCTTCCCTCGAAAGGGCATATACAGCCCTCTTCAGAACCCTTTCCAGGGCTTCCTCCACAAGGTCCCGGGTGAAAAACGGGACGGGGGAGAAGGCTCCCATTCCACCCGTATTCGGTCCCTTATCTCCATCCAGGGCTCTTTTGTAATCCTGGGCTGGGAGGAGGGGGATTATATTCTCCCCATCCGTTATACCTATAAGACTCACTTCCCTGCCGTATAGCCTCTCCTCTATCACGACCTTATCACCGGCATCCCCGAATACCTTCTCTATCATTATCCTCCTCAGGGCTGAGATGGCATCTTCAAGGCTTTCGGGAACTATGGAGCCCTTTCCGCCGCAGAGCCCATCCGCCTTGACAACCCTCACACCGACCTTGCGTATATAACTCTCAGCCTCATCGTAGGACGAGAAAATCTCCCCCTCGGGACAGGGTATGCCGTATTTCTTCATGAGCTCTTTTGAGAAGGCTTTGCTCGTCTCTATGAGGGCTGGCTCCCTCCTCGGACCGAATGCGAAGATTCCCTCATCCTCGAGGACATCAACGACACCTTTTGAGAGAGGGGCTTCGGGACCCACGACAACAAGATCTATACCTTTCTCCTTGCAGAACGAGAGAACATCTTTCCCATCGAGGGGATTTATATCTACATTCTCGTGGGTTCCACCGTTCCCGGGCGCTATGAATATATATTCGACCCTTCTGCTTTTCGAGATTTTCCAGAGGAGGGCGTGTTCCCTTCCCCCTCCTCCTAATATAAGGACCTTAAGACCTTTTTCCTTAAGACCCTTTACTCCCATTCTATTGTCGAGGGCGGTTTTGATGTTATATCGTAAACAACCCTGTTCACCTCAGGGACCTCGTTCACTATCCTTGTGGATATCCTCGCGAGGACATCGTGGGGGAGGCGCGCCCAGTCTGCTGTCATGGCGTCCTCGCTCACAACAGCCCTTACGGCGACGACATATCCGTAGGTCCTGTAATCGCCCATTATCCCCACAGTTCTTACGGGGGTGAGGACGGCAAAGCTCTGCCAGAGTTCCCTATAAAGCTTAGCCTTCTTTATCTCGTTCATAACTATCCAGTCAGCCTTTCTCAGTATCTCGAGCTTCTCTTTTGTCACCTCCCCTATTATCCTCACAGCAAGACCGGGACCCGGGAAGGGCTGTCTCCAGACTATCTCCTCCGGGAGACCCAAGGATAAGCCCACTTTCCTCACCTCATCCTTGAAGAGGAGTTTTAAGGGCTCTATGAGCTTAAGCTCCATCTTCTCCGGGAGACCCCCCACATTGTGATGGGTCTTTATCCTCGCGGATGTCCTGCTTATGGCGTGGGTGCTCTCTATAACATCGGGATAAAGGGTCCCCTGAGCCAGAAACTCGGCATCCCCTATCTTCCTCGCCTCCTCCTCGAAGATCTTTATGAATTCTTCCCCTATAACCTTCCTCTTCTCCTCAGGATCCACTATCCCTTTCAGCCTCTCAAGGAATCTTTCCTCGGCATCCACATATACGACATTCATCTTGAGATGCTTCCTGAAAGTGTTGAGTGTCCTCTCGGGCTCCTCTTTCCTCAGAAGCCCTGTGTTAACGAATATACACACAAGCCTCTCTCCTATAGCCTTGTGGACGAGGGTTGCGGTTACGGCGGAATCAACTCCTCCTGAGAGGGCGCATATAACCCTGCTATCCCCCACCTCCTCTCTTATTTCCTTCAGCGCCTCCTCTATGAAATTCTTCGGCGTCCATGTTCTCCTGCACCCGCATATTTTCAGAAAATTTCTGAGTATGCTTTTCCCGTAAGGCGTATGAGCGACCTCAGGGTGGAACTGGATTCCGTATATATTCCTATCATTGCCTATGGCTGATACGGGGGAATATTCGGTGTATGCGAGAACTTCAAAACCGGGCGGGACCTCGACTATATGATCCCCGTGGCTCATCCAGACGGGCATGCTCCTCGGCAGGTTTTTAAAAAGGGGGCTTTCTTTTGAGAGCTGAAGGAAGGAGAGCCCGTACTCCCTTTTATCCCCGGGCGCTACCTTTCCACCCATCATATGGGCTATTACATGCATCCCGTAGCATATCCCGAGTATGGGCACGCCTGAACTGAAAATTTCCCCGGGAGGCATTGGCGCGTTATCCTCATAAACGCTCCTCGGACCTCCGGAGAGGATTATCCCCTTTGGTGAGAGGGATTTTATCCTCTCCCAGGGTACATCGGGAGGCAACACCTCGCAATAAACCTTGAGCTCCCTTATCTTGCGAGCTATGAGCCATGTATACTGGGAGCCAAGGTCTATAACTACAATGCACTCCCTCACCTCTCCCCCTAACCCATGAGGGGCTTTATAGCCTTTACTATCTCCGCAGGCTCAAGCTCTTCAAGCCTCTTATACTCTCCACCAGCCCTCTCGGCTATTTCCCTGCTGTATCCAAGGTTCATAAACCCCTCTTCCGCATCTATAACGAGGAGCTTTATCCCGTTTCTCCTTATCTCCTCAGCCACCTCAAGGCTCTCAAGCCTCGCATCCGTCCTTATGGGAACATTACCCCTCCCATCAGATACGAGAACCATTATCGGAACGAGATTTCTGTTCTTCTTAAGCTCCATCTTTATAAGCTCAAGCCCTTTAAGAAGCCCGTCCGGGAGGGGTGTCCTTCCACCTGTCGGAAGCTCCTTGAGATGCTTTGCGGCAAGCTCAACACTCCTCGTCGGCGGGAGAAGAACCTCAGCTTTCCTTCCCCTGAAAGCTACAAAACCAACCCTGTCCCTCTTCTGATAGGATTCCTTCAGTATGCTCATAACAGCACCCTTCGCAGCCTCCATTCTCCTCCCGGCGCTCATCGAACCGGAGGCATCAACGACAAAAACTATAACGGAGGAAACCTTCTTCTCCCTTATCTTCTCCCTTATATCCTCACTCTTTATATCAAGCTTACCGGACCTTATAAGGGAAGCCCTTATCGTCGCATCTATAGCAATATCGACAGGTTTATCTTCAGGCATTTTCGACTTTATATATTTCCCCGATAGGGATGTCCTTGTTTTAGCCCTTCTCCCCGAACCTATCCTCAATTTCCTATCCTTGGGAGGTTTTATGGGTATTTTGAATTCTCTCCCTATATGGAAGATCTCTTCCCTGGGGTTCTCCTTTCCCTTCTCCTCCCCCTCCTCATCCCCTTTATTAAAATGGCTCCTCACCCCTTCTTGAAAAAAAAATTCGAGCTTCTCCTTGAGGGATGGAGGTTCCTCAAACGGTTTCCTCTTCATCCTGTGGGGGAGAACGAGTTCCGCAGCTTCCTTTACATCCTCATCAGTCACCCTCTTCCTGAGGTTGTAAGCTGCTATCGTCCTCGCCGTCCTCGCTATGAGGAAATCCGCCCTGTGCCCATCAACACCGAGCTCAAGACAGAGAAGGGCTATTTTCACAAGAAGTTCCTCAGGTATCTCCACTTTCCTCAGCAGCTTCTGCGCCTCCTTTATCCTCTTCCTCAGGGACATCTGCTCCTTCTCATATTTTTTGAGGAAGCCTTCGGGGTCGAGCTCAAATTCTTCAACAACTTTTATAACCTCAACCCTCTCATCTATCTCCTTTATCCCCTCAACATCCACAACGAGTCCGAACCTGTCGAGGAGCTGAGGTCTTATCTCCCCCTCTTCAGGGTTCATCGTCCCGACGAGTATGAACCTTGAAGGGTGGGATAATGATATCCCCTCCCTCTCTATAACATTCACACCCATAGCCGCAACATCGAGGAGGACATCTACTATATGGTCATCGAGGAGATTTACCTCATCTATATACAAAATCCCCTGATTTACCTCGGCGAGTATGCCCGGCTGGAGAGCCTTTATCCCCTCCTTTATAGCCTTCTCGACATCAAGAGTTCCTATAACCCTGTCCTCCGTGGCTCCGAGGGGGAGGTCCACAACCCTCATCTTCCTCCTCTCCACAGGGAGGTCCCCCTCCTTCCTCCTTTCCTTGCATATCTCGCACTGAAGAAGGGGGTCCCTCGGGTGGCAGCTGAAAGGACATCCGGCAACCACTTCCGTCTCCGGGAGGAGCTCGGCGAGGGCTCTTACGGCTGTCGATTTTGCTGTCCCCCTCTCCCCCCTTATGAGGACACCCATAAGCCTCTGATTTATGGCGTTCAGGATAAGGGCTTTCTTAAGCTTCTCCTGCCCTACTATAGCGGTGAAGGGAAGGACCACTCTCTCCATACGCCCCATCTCTTCCTCCGATTAAATTTTAATTGTTC
>CAZTWH010000015.1:0-9338 GCA_964617575.1 uncultured Dehalococcoidia bacterium | reverse complement strand
ATTTTTTCTCCGTCCTCGGGATGTTTTGCGTATGGTATCTCGTCTTTGTGGGCTAAAATCAAAGCTTTCCCCCTGAATTTCTCAAGGTCCTCTATATGTTCCGGGTGGGAATGGGTTATGAGGATATGGGAGACCTTATCCGAGAGGAGCTCATAGGATGGGTGTCCGCAATCTATCAAAAAGCCGTTTATGAAGTAGGAGTTATGGGGATATATTCCCCTTCCCTCGACGACATATATCCCCTCTATCTCCCTCAAAATATCCCCCATATGAAGAGGGCGTACAGGAGGACGGAAATAAATCCCCCCAATCTTCCGATCTTTCCCCTCCTCATAAATAGTAAAAGAAAAAGACCAAATCCGAAAAGGACGGGGTAGTGGAAAAAGAGGAGACTTTTATCTATTTTGAGGGGAAGGATTATCGACACAAGACCTAAAATTCCGAGAACATTGAATATATTGCTCCCTATGACATTCCCGAGGGATATATCCCCCCTCCTCTTTACGGAGGCTATAAGGGAAAGCGCAAGCTCGGGAAGGGATGTTCCGAAGGCTATTATGGAAAGACCTATAACAAATTCGCTCACCCCTATGGCGCGGGCAAGACCCACCCCTCCCTCGACCATAAGATAAGCCCCGAGGCATGTCGATATAAGACCCCCGAGAAGGAGAAGAAGACCTTTTGCCTTCCTACCCCCCCTTTTCTCCACACCCTCCCTTAACTCTGAGAAGATGAAAAAGAAAAGGCATAAAAATAAAAGAATTCCATCGAGTCTTGAGAGGTAAAGGTCTATGGAGAGGACGAGGAGGAGAAGATATGTTAAAAACATAAAAATTATGTCCTTCCTCAAAAGGGATTTTTCGACCTTGAGGGGTCTCAGGAGGGAAGAAAGACCCACGATAAGACCTATATTGGCTATATTGCTACCTATGACATTTCCCATTGCTATTTCCCCCTCCTTTCTTATCGCCGCTGCTATGCTTGTAGCGAATTCGGGGAGGGATGTTCCGAAGGCTATAACCGTCAGGCTTATCGTGAGAGCCCTTATTCCGAGGGCTGCGGATATCCTTCCCGTTCCCCTCACAACACCTTCCGCGCCCAGATAGAGGAGGATTATCCCGGATATCAAAAACAGGATATCTATCATTTTATCTCGCTTCCGGAGGCTTTAAAAAGCCTGTCGAATATGGATAGACCCACACCTCTCCTCGGGGGGGCTATGGCGAGTATGTAATCCACGCCTTCCTCATCAAGCTCCCTCATGGTTGAGAAGAGCCTTCTGCCATATCCTTCAAGGTCGGAAAAGGACCCGGGGCTTTTTACTATGAACCTCCCCTCAAACCTCCCCGCATCCTCTATGGGAACCATTATCCCTATTTTCCCACCAAGCTTCTTTATCTCCTCCTCCATCCTCTCATAGCTCTCAAATAAAAGGAGTTTCGCCCTCGGCGAGTAGTGTTTTTTTAGCTGTCCGGGAGATTTTGGTCTTCCGGCTCTCTCCTTCAAAACAACCTCACCAAGGACTTCCTCGAGCTCCTCCTTCGTTATACCGCCGGGTCTTAATATTTCGGGTGGTCTTTTGGTTATATCGAGGACCGTTGATTCTATTCCTATCCTCGTCTCCCCACCATCGAGAATGATATCTATCCTCCCTCCGAGGTCGTGGAGGACATGCTCGGGTTTTGTTGAGCTCGGTCTTCCGAAGAGGTTCGCGGATGGCGCTGCTATGGGGACCCCTGATCTCTCTATAAGGGAAAGGGCTATTTCACTCGCGGGCATCCTAACAGCTACCGTGGGAAGACCTGCTGATACGAGAGGGGGTATCCTTTCTCCCCTCATCAATATGAGGGTTAAAGGTCCCGGCATGAAGCGGGAAAGCTTATCCAAATCCTCCGGGACCTCTTTTACGACCTCCTTCAGCATATCGAAGGATGATACATGAACTATTACGGGATCGTAGAGGGGTCTTCTTTTCACCTCGAATATTTTCCTTACGGCATCCTCATTTGTGGCATCCGCTCCGAGACCGTATACGGTCTCGGTGGGAAAAGCTACAAGTCCTCCCCTTTTTATAACGGAGGCTGCTATTTCTATATTGCGGGGGGTTGGTTTTAAAATCCTTGTTCTCTTCACCCAGTTTATTATAAACTTAAAAAAGCGAAATGGAAGCTCTCCACGGGTTCTGAGGAACGGGCAAGCTGAGTTTGCGGAAGAGGTGATCACTCCCCTTTAAATTCGGGCTCCCTTTTCTCCCTGAAAGCCCTCATCCCCTCCTTGAGGTCACCGGATAGAAAGCATAAAGGCTCTATGGATGCTATAAAATCGAGGGCTGAATCGAGCTCCATGTTCAGGAATTTATAGGTGAGTTTTTTCTCAAGCCTGAGAGAGATGGGTGAATTTGATGCTATTCTCTCCGCTATCTTCAAGGTTTCTTCCCTCAATTTATCTTGGGGAAATACCCTATTGACAAGACCTATCCTCAAAGCCTCCTCCGCGTCTATGACATCCGCCGTGAATATAAATTCGAGGGCTTTCCCGAGTCCGCATATCCTCGGGAGAAACCATATATCGCCCGTCCCCGGTATAACGCCGAGCCTTGAGAAGGCGTGGGCAAATTTAGCCCTGTCCGATGAAAACCTTATATCACATGCGAGAGCAAGACCAAGACCTGCCCCGGCGCAGGCGCCGTTTATCATCGCTATCGTCGGCTTCTCGAAGGAGTAAAGCTTCTTTATCATCTTCTGGGGTCCTTCTGTAAACCCCTCCCTTATTTTTATAGGTGGAAGGGGCTCCTCCAGAATCCTCTCCCCTCCGGGTCCGAGGTCGGCGCCGGCGCAGAAAGCCCTCCCCGCGCCAGTTATTATGAGAACCCTCGCCCCATCCTCAACTTCAAGCAGGGCTTCGTATATCTCCTCGAACATCCTGTCATTCAGGGCGTTCATCCTATCAGGGCGATTTAATGTGAGAATGGATATATCTCCTTTCTCGAGGATTATGGTCTCCCACTTCATCCGAGCTCCCCCTTAAGCTCTCTCCCTCCTATTAGATGGAAATGAAGATGGGGTATAACCTGACCCCCTTCCCTGCCGCAATTTACAGCCACCCTGAAACCCCTCCCGTCTATACCCTCCCTCCTCGCAACCTCCTTTGAAGCGAGAAGTAGCCTTTTTAATATTTCTTCGTCTGCTTCCATGAGATTCTCTATATGCCTCTTCGGGATGATGAGGATATGGACAGGCGCCTGCGGATTTATGTCTCTGAAGGCTAAAACCTCCTCATCCTCATACACCTTCTCGGAACCAATCTCCCCGGATACTATCTTGCAGAAGATACACTCCATCCCTCCCCCTAAAATCCGGAAACTCTCGCAACCCTCTCCTTGTGATATTTCGGGTCGCCAAAATATAGCTCAAGAACCTTAGCCCTCCTGTAGTAGAGCTGAACATCATGGTCATATGTCGTCCCTATGGCTCCGTGAACCTGTATGGATGTGGCGGTAGCCCTTCTGTATGTCTCACCAACCCATGATTTCGCAACAGATACCTCCATATCACAAGGCATATCCTTAGATAATTTCCAAGCAGCCTGATAGACAGCAAATCTCGCCCCATCTATCTCTATAGCCATATCGGCGCATTTATGCTGTATAGCCTGAAAACTGCCTATCGGTCTTCCGAACTGAACCCTCTCCTTGGCGTAATTTACGGTCATCTCAAGAACCTTCTGAGCCCCGCCGAGCATATATGAGGAGAGGGAGCAGGCGCCATAGTTTATCACCCGGTTTAAAATATCCTCGCCCGAGAGAACGCCCTCGGATAAAACCCCCTCTATAACAACATCGAACATCTTATCCCCGGACATAACCTCAAGCTTTTCAAGCTCCATCCCCTCCCCGCACGGGAGGATGAAAACGGATACCCCCTCCTCCGTCCTCGCCGGGACAAGAAGCTTCTGGGAAACATTTAAATAGGGAACAAAAGACCTCCTCCCTGATACCACGAACCTTTCCCCCCTCCTCTCAGCCCTCGTCTCCGATGGCTCCTTAACTTCAAGGTCGGGCTCATAGAGGGAGAAGGTCATTATAAGCTCACCCGAGGATATACCGCTCAGAAGTTCCTTCCTTAAATCCCCCCCGAATTTGAGTATGGGCATTCCCGAGAAGGCTACTGTTGGGATGAAGGGTGAGGGGAGAAGAACCCTCCCCATCTCTTCGAGAAGAACCGAGAGGTCGAGAAAATCCCCTCCCATACCCCCATACTCCTCGGGGAACGGGAGACCCATCCATCCGAGCTCAGCCATCTTCCTCCAGAGCTCGGGGGAGAAACCCCTATCATCCTCCTCCATCTCCCTGACATGACTCGAGGGACACTCCTTCTCAAGAAAATCCCTCGCGACTTTCTTTAGCATCTCCTGTTCTTCCGTGAGCGAGAAATCCATACCTCCCTCCTACTTAGATGGTAAACCAAGTCCCCTCATGGCAACTATATTCCTCAGAATCTCGGATGTCCCCCCCTGAATCGTGTAATTGGGAGAGGATAGGTAATCATCAGAAGCCCACTCGAAAATAAGCTCTCCTTTCCGGAGAGCACCCTTAAGACCCAGAATATCCATGGCGAAATTGGAAAGCCTCTGCTCAAAAGATGTGCAGAAAACCTTGGCGCACGACGACTCGTAATTCGGAACTTTCCCGGAATCAAGCATTAAAGCACATCTGTATACGAGAAGTTTCCCGACCTCGAATTCTATAAGAAGCTCGGAGAGCTTTGTGAGGAGGTATTTGTCTCTATAAATACCCTTCTCCCTCATATATCCCTTTATGGCGTCGAAGAGGATGTAGTTTGACATGAGCCTTTCGATACCGCTCCTCTCGTAATCGAGCTGGGGTGTTATCTGGTACCAGCCTCTATTTTTCTCCCCCACGAGCATATCCTTGGGGACCTTAACTTCATCGAAGAAGACCTCGTTGAAATGATGCCCCCCTCTCATATCATATATGGGTCTTATCGTTATCCCGGGCGTTTTCATATCTATTATGAATTCGCTTAAGCCCCTGTGTTTCGGGGCTTCGGGGTCCGTTCTCGCTATAAGGTATATATAATCCGCCTCATGGGCTATCGTTGTCCATATTTTCTGACCGTTTATTACAAAATGGTCCCCCTTATCCACAGCCCTTGTCTTTAAGGATGCGAGGTCTGAGCCGGCTTCCGGTTCGCTCATTCCCGCGCAGAAGAATATCTCCCCCTTCGCTATCCTCGGCAGAAATTCCCTCCTCTGTTCCTCACTCCCGTAGGCTAAGAGGGAAGCTCCTATTTGCCTGTCAGCTATCCAGTGCCCCGCAACCGGGGCGCCATACTTTAAAAGCTCCTCTGTAACTATAAGCCTGTCCACAAACCCCTTCCCTCCCCCTCCGTATTCCCTGGGGAAGGTCATGCCTATATATCCCCTCTCACCGAGCTTTCTTGAGAACTCCCTCGATATGGACCACTGCCATGAATCACATTTTGGGATAAAGCTTCCCCTCCTCCTCTCCTCCTCCAGAAAAGCCCTTACCTCCTCTCTCAGGGATTTCTGCTCGGGTGTGAATTCAAAGTCCATTTTCCCAAAATTTTTAAAATTTTATTGAAAGGCAGGTTATGGTCTTTAGGACCCCATCTATGGGATGGATCTTCCTCGCTATGAGGGAGCCGAGAGAATCGAGGTCGGGAGCTTCAACCACAGCTATCAGGTCGTAGGGTCCTGTTACGGGGTCGATCTCCTTCACACCCTCTATTCTGTTTAGCTTCTCGGCAACCTCCTCCATCTTCCCGACGCTCGTCTCTATAAGAACATATGCCTTTGCCACCATCCCCCCTTATAAAACCACCTCCCCGCTCTTCCCACCCCTCTTCCTCCCAAGTCTTATTCTCTCTATCCTCGCACCCATGTCAAGACCTTTTATCATGTCGTATATCGTGAGAGCCGTTATTGCCACGCCAACCATAGCCTCCATCTCCGCGCCCGTTTTCCCCTTCACCTTAACCTTAACCCTTATCTTTATGGAGTTCCCCCCCGGCTCGAGGTCAACGGATATATGGTCTATGGGTATGGGGTGGCATAGAGGTATAAGCTCGCTTGTTTTCTTCGCTCCCATTATGCCGGCGAGCCTTGCTGCCTCCATAACATCGCCCTTCGGAACTCTCCCATCCTTTATAGCCCTCATAACTTCCCCTGATAAAATAACCTCCCCGAAAGCCTCAGCCTCCCTTAAAGTCTCCTCCTTCCCGCTTATATCAACCATCTCCATCTCATCCCCCTATCTCCACCATCCTTCTCCTGGTTCCCCTTCCGCCTTTAAGAAAAGGTGCTATTTTTAAAACCTCTCTTATCTCCTCCCTCCCCTTCCCCCTTATATCTATCTCGATGTCGGAGAGAAGGCAGGGCTTTATTTTTCCATCAGATGTGAGCCTTATCCTGTTGCAATAACGGCAGAATTTATGGGTTATGGGGGATATGAAGCCTATTTTTCCCTTCCAACCCTTGACCGTGTAATACCTCGCGGGACCAAAGCCATAAAGCTCGGAAGGCTCGAGCTCACCGAAAGCTTCCCTTATCCTCCTCTCAGCCTCATCGGTGGGGAGGAAAAGGTCATCCCTTAAGAAAGGCATAAGCTCTATAAACCTTACATTAAGTCCATCCCTCGCAAGATATGCAAGCTCCATTATCTCATCCTCATTTATCCCCTTAAGGAGAACAACATTTATCTTAACAGGGGAAAATCCCGCCCTCAAAGCCTCCTCTATCCCCCTCATAGCATCCGAAAGCCTGTCCTCACCCGTTATCCTCCTGTAATTATCTCTTTTTAAGGAATTGAGGCTTATGTTAACCCTTTTTATACCGCTCTTTTTCAGCTCATAAGCCATATCCTTCAAAAGAACGCCGTTTGTCGTGAGGGAAAGGTCCTCCGCCAGGGGAGAGAGCATTTTTACGAGCTTGGGGAAATCCTTCCTTACAAGCGGTTCTCCCCCCGTGAGCCTTATATTTTTTATACCGAGGCTTTCCGCGATAAATCTTATCTCCTCAAAACTTAATATCCCTCCCCTCGGGAGATAATCCTTCGGAAAACAGTAAAGACACCTGAGATTGCATCTGTCAGTTACGGATATGCGAAGGTAATTTATCTCCACAAGATTATGATATAACAGGCGATGAGGTCTCTTCCACCCCTGCTATGCTTCCGGCATGGAAGCTATAAAGCGAACCTCAAGCTTTATAGCCGGAACTTTGTTATGCGATAGGGGTCAGCATGTTATATGGATTATCGCTGATACCCTCTCGCCTTTATCCACAAGCTCGTTGAATTTCCTGACAGCCTCACGGGATGGAAGGACTACAGCTTCAAGCCCTTTCTCCCTCAAAAAGTTCTGAGCGTTTGGGGTGAGTTTAGCCTTACCCATGATGCCCGTTCCGACGATGAGGTATCTCGCTCCCTTTGAAGCCTCCTCAACCTCAGCCCTCTTTATCCTGTGAGAGCCGAATATGAAGAGACCACCTCTTCTGAGCTTCAAATTCCCCTCCCCATCTATTAAGACATCCCTCCTTATCTTCCTGCCATCAATCTTTATGACGCCGAAGGAGAGAGCCTCTATCCTCATCCCATTTTATTATAAAATTAGGGCTTACCTTTTAGAGAGCCTTTCCGTCTAAAAGGAGGGGTGTGAGGGATGTTATAAAAAGGGCTAAAAAGGGAGATGCGGAGGCTATCTCCATAATATACGAGGAGTATTTTGATAGGGTCTACAGGTATATAGCGGGGAGGGTTGGTGAACAGGATGCGGAGGACCTCACCCAGGATGTTTTCATAAAAGTGATGAGCTCATTACCCAAGATAAGGGGAGATTCGATATCATCCTATATTTTCAAAGTTGCGAGAAACAGGGTTATAGATTTTCTGAGGAGAAAGAAAGAGCCGGTTCCGAGAAACCTCCCATCACAGGAGGGAGATTATGCGGAGGAGAGGGAGGACTTAAGGCGCGCCATGGAGAAGCTAACGGACCTCCAGAGGGAGGTCCTTATCCTGAGGTTCTTCTCCGACCTCCCCATAAAGGAGGTTGCGAGGATATTGGGGAAGAAGGAAGGGGCGATAAAGGTCATCCAGCACGATGCGATAAAAGCCTTAAGGAGGTATCTTGAGACCTGAGGACAGGCTTGAGGAGGCTATAGAGAGGATAAAAAGGGGGGAGAACAGGGAGAAGGTTCTTTCCGAGCTCGGAAGGGACCTCGAGCCCCTTATAGATACCGTGCTCAAGCTCGAGAGAATAAAACCTGCGCCGAGACCCGAGTTCAAAGAGGCGCTGAGGATGAAGCTTCCCGTCAAGAGGGGTTATTTCAAGAAATTAGCCCTATCCTTAGCTATCGCCCTATTCATCCTCGCATCCATAACGGGCGTCGTCTTCGCATCCGATAAAAGTGAGCCGGGGAACATTTTATATCCCGTGAAGATTGCTAAGGAGAGGGTTATGCTCGTCTTCTCAAGGGACAAACTTCCCCTCCATGTATCCTTCGTGGGAAAAAGGGTTGAGGAATTTGAATCCATCGCCGGGGAGATGAAGCCGCCTGTTTCCAAACGAGCTTACACGGCTTTTCCGGATAAAAGGACATCGCTCCTTATAAGAAGGCTTGAAACCCATCTCGACAAAATAGAGGAGTTATCGAAGAAGGCTGAGGATAAGGAGAGGGCTTTGGAAATCCTCCAAAAGGGCATGAAGAGGGATATAAGGGCTCTCAAAAGGATTTACGAAAGGGTTCCACCCGCAAGGAAGGGGATGGTCATAAAGGTCCTTAGCCTTGTGAAGAAAAAATATGAGGAGGCGATAAAAAATCTCAGGGCTAACCAATAGCGCCCCTCATCCGTCATAAAGGTGGAGGTGAGAAGATGAAGGTGTTGAAGATCGTCCTGGGAGCCCTTCTTGTGGCGGGTCTTATAGCGGGAGGCGTAGCCTTCGCGGATGAGGGGAATGCCGGAGAAGTGAAGGTTTTAAGGGGAAAGATAACATCCATAGGGGAGGATTCCTTCACCCTCCTCACAAAAGAAGGAGAGGTCGAGGTTGAGGTTTCTGAGGATACGAAGTTCATAAAGAGGGGGAGAGCATCCTTTGAGGATCTCGAGGTCGGGGACTGGGCTATAGTAAAGCTTTTAGACGATGAGGCGAAAATCGTTGTTGTTCCAAAGGGATTTCCGAGAAAAGGACTCATCATAAGGGGGGAGGTTAAGGAGGTTGGCGATAACTATATAGTCGTTGATGTGAGGGGGAGGGAGAGGAAGAGAGAGATAGAAGGAGATATAGTAAAGCTCCTCATAA
>CAZTWH010000014.1:0-9736 GCA_964617575.1 uncultured Dehalococcoidia bacterium | reverse complement strand
ATGAGAAGGTTATGAAGTTCCTTGGCATAGACCTCACATCCTCACCGAAGAGAGCTTCTTCATGCGTCATTCTCAATGATGACCTTTTATTCAAGGTTGTAAAGCTAAAAGAAGACGATGAGATAATCTCCCTCGCCCTTGAGGAGAAGCCCGAATTTATAGGGATAGACTCTCCCATAGGTCTGCCGAAGGGTTTCTGCTGCCTCGAGGAAAAATGCGGTTGCGGGAAAAACTTCCCGAAAGGTAGAGAATGCGAGAGAATACTCATGAAAATGGGAATTCCATCTTACTTCACGACAAAGAGGTCGATAATAAAGAAGATGGTCTACAGGGCTATAAACTTGAGGAAAAATCTCGAGGATAAGGGTTTTAAAGTCTTTGAAGTATATCCCTACGCCTCGAAGGTAATCCTCTTCGGAAGGAAGATACCGAAGAAGACGACGGAGGAGGGAAGGGAATTTTTGATATCCGAGCTCGGGAAACTCATCCCTGCTGTAAAAGAATACGGCTCCCTCAATCACGATGACCTTGACGCCCTCATATCAGCCTACACCCTGTATCTCTACCGGAGGGGCGATGGGGAGAGGGTTGGGGACAGGGAAGAGGGAGAGATAATAATACCGAGGAAGCTCTTTAAAAACAGAACTTTTTCAAGATAGAATATAAATTGGGATGGGGCTAAAAGTGAACAAAATTTACCTTATGGATTGCCTTGAGGGAATGAAGCTTCTTGAATCCCAAACTGTTGATGTAGTCGTTACTTCCCCCCCTTATAATATCGGAGTTGAATATACAAAATATAAGGATTCTCTTCCAAGAGAACAATATCTGGATTGGATGGAAGAAGTGGTTATAGAGATAAAGCGCGTTTTAAAGGATGACGGTTCCTTCTTCTTAAATATAGGGGGAAAGCCTAAAGACCCTTGGATACCATTCGATGTCGCAAATAGGGTGAGAAAACACTTCATCCTCCAGAATCTTATTTATTGGGTCAAAAGTATAGCTATTGAAAAAAGAGATGTTGGAGACTATCCATATATCTTGGATGATATAGCGATAGGGCATTATAAACCAATAGGAGGGAATAGATTTCTCCACGATTGCTGTGAATTTATATTTCATTTTACAAAATACGGGAATGTGGAACTTGATAGACTTGCTGTAGGAGTGAGGTACCAGGATAAAAGTAATATAGGAAGATGGAAAACAGTAAATAAAGACATAAGATGCCGCGGAAATGTGTGGTTTATTCCTTATCAAACAATAAGAAATAAGGAAAAGGAAAGACCCCATCCATCTACCTTTCCAGTAAAGCTCCCTGAAATGTGTATAAAACTTCACGGATTAAATAAAACAAAACTCGTCCTTGACCCATTTATGGGTATAGGTTCGACAGCTTTAGCATGCCAAAAATTAGGGGTAAATTTTATAGGCTTTGAAATTGATGAAAATTATGTGAAAATTGCTGAAGAAAAATTAGCTCAATTAAGGCTTTTATGATAGAAGAATATAGAAAAATAATAAAAGGGATTCTGGAAGCATTTGAGAGAGTGCCATTTTCGGTGATCATCGAAGTAGCCACAGACAAGAAAGTTGAAGCTTTTGATCTTCGCAAAGATAAAGCTTTAATAGATGAGATCTCTGAGCTTGCAGATTTAACAATGAGGAATTTTCACCAAAACCCTATAAGGAAGAGAAGAATAAATGAAGTGAGTAATTTTTTAGAGAAGGAATTTCCAAAAATGTTTTCTTCAAATAGAGAAAAATTTTTGGTTCTGCGGGAAGTCAGACAACTGGGAGGCGCAGGTTATCCTGATGAAGAGGTAGAAGACCTAAATGGTGAGATTATTTACATAGATGTTAAAGCTACTCAAAGACCCGAAGAGAGTTCACCCCGTGATTTTTATATAACTCCCCTGAAGCAGACGAAGAGGAAGGTGAGGAGAGATGCCAAGCATGCTATATTAGCCTTTATTATAAGGGGAGAACCTTTAAACTTTAGAACGGTGGGGTGGAAACTCGTTGATTTATCAAAGATAAGGGTTAGCATGAAGCCGGAATTCAATGCGGATAACAGGGAAATTTACAGAAACGAGACTATTTTAAGGGAGGGATATATAGACCATCCTCCCTGATTTCTATATAATAAAAATAGCGGGGCGTGGCGCAGCCAGGTTAGCGCACCAGCATGGGGTGCTGGGGGTCGGTGGTTCAAATCCACTCGCCCCGATTTTTTATTATGAGGGTAAGGGTAGGGGATAGGATAATCTCTGGGAAGGAGGAATGAGCTTTAAGGAGATAGCCCTCTCATTTGTTCCCCTTTTTGTCGCCATTGATCCTATAGGCATTTTACCCTTTATTCTGCTCCTTACGAAGGATATAGAGAATAAGAAGAAGGTTATTCGCTATGCTGTGATAACCGGTTTTGTTCTCGGGGTATGTTTTATAGGTATTGGCAAGGGTGTTCTTATGCTCCTCGGTATAGAGATGGCTGATTTCTTAATAGCGGGCGGACTTGTTCTTCTCATACTTGCGATAAGGCATCTTCTGACGGGGAGGATGATAGATATAGAGCCATCGCTTAAGGAGATAATAGGCGTTGTCCCCATAGGCATCCCCCTCATAGTAGGACCCGCCGTCCTCACAACCATACTCCTCCTTGTGGAAAGATACTCAATATGGTCAGTCCTCATATCTTTTATCATCAATCTTCTTATAACCTATATAATCCTCATAAGGGCTGAACTTATAGCCCGTATTTTGAAGGAAAGCGGTATGAGGATAGCATCCCAGATAGCGAGTCTCCTCCTCGCCGCCATAGCTGTTATGCTTATAAGGGAAGGGGTCATGAGCATTTTGAGGTGATTTAAAGCCCGAGCGTCCTCTTCAGATTCGGGTTAACCTCTATAAGTTCAAACTCAACAACCCACACGAGGGGGTCCTCCGAGGGCTTGAGGTTATATATTCTGCGGAAGGATAAAAGGAACTCCTCTCTGCTCCTTGCTCCCTCCGCGTGTGCTTCCTCCTCCGTTATCTCCGAGAGGCGCTGTGTCCTTATATTTTTCACCTTTATGAGGGCAAAGGGCTCGCCCCTGTAGAGGTTTGTTCTGCAGGGGTAAACCTTCCCCACCTTGAGTCTCGGCTTAGAGAGTCTCCTTGTCTGTCTTTTGTGTCCCTTTATGATGGGGAGGACGAATTCCTTCCTGAACAGGAGCATGCTCCCTCACCGTCCTGTATCCTATCTGAATTATCCTGTCCGGCGAGAGGGCTTTTAAGACCTCCCTTCTGTGGGTTGAGAGAATAAGGGTTATACCCGCTTCCCTCACAAGCTCGGAGAGTTTTCTTGCAACCCTCATAGCCATGAGGGGGTCAAGGTGGGCTGCGAATTCATCTATAAGGAGGAGGTTTGGCTTTTCCGCAAGAAGGGACGCAAGCTTTGCCCTCTCCTTCTGCCCCGTTGAAAGCTCCGCGAAGCTTGCCCTGTAAAGGACGGCGTCGGAAAGACCGCATCGGTTGAGTATCTCCACCGCTACTTCCTCATCCCCCGTCTTCCTGTAGATATGCTCGAGGATGGATTCATCTCCGAAGGGTGGCTCAAATTCACCCGGAATGAGAGCCGAAACCTTTGTGTTCCGGGGAATCAGGATCTCCCCCGAGGATGGGAGGAATCTCTCCTCCTCAAGACCTAAAGCCCTCCCGAGGATGAGGCGAAGGAATGTCGTCTTTCCCGCCCCCGAAGCTCCAACAACCGCCACAACATCTCCCGGATTTATCATAAGATTTACGCCGTAAAGAACCTTTCTCTGAATTCTTCTTGATGCTACCCCGAAGTCCTCAAGGAGGTTCCTCAGGGATGGATGAAGTCCTTCGAGGTCGAGCTCGCTCTCAAAAAACTTGCTCACATCCCTGAATGTTATCGGGGCTTTTAAGGGCTCAACCACCCCGAAGCGGGATACACAGAGCCTCCCACCATGTTTTCTCGCATATATATCCTCGGAGAGGAACTTCTCTATACAATCCCTCGCCTTCTCGGAGAGGGGGAAGTAAAGGGCGGGTCTCCTTGAGCCCACATCCCACATATATTTAAATCCAACCTTTTCGAAGAAGGGATTGAAGCGAGCCATCTGGGCGATCGTCTCAACAAGCTCCTTTTTCCTCTTCATCTCGGGTATCCTCCTCTCCTCTATCCATCTCAGGGCTACCTTTACAGCCGCTATACCAAGTCCGTCTGATCTGTAGTCGGGGTGGATCACAACCCTTGATATGCGGGATACGGCGGTATCCGTCGTCCTGAAGAGTTCCCAGCGAGCCTCCTCGTAAAGCTTGTGAAAAGGCATCTCATCCCTTTTCTCCCTCAAAAACTCATCGAAGTGGAAGAGAGGGCAAAACCAGTCCTTCGGGAAAACCTTCTTCCTTATATCCCTCACGAACTCACCCGAGGGGAGCCTCCTGTTCATCCTCGGAATGGGAGGGTCAACGCGCACATATCCGAGAACGGATGGCTCATATTCCTCCCTCGATAAAAGCTCAAGGATGAGAAAGCGGGAGGAAGGGGTTGAATCCTTTATTTCAAACAGGTGAACTTTTTCCGCGCCCTTACAGTTCGGGCATATCGGCTTTGTGTTCGATGATATTATATAACCGCATCCCTCACATCTCCATCTCGCAACCACCTCCTTATGGGATGCGTAGTGATACTGCTCGAGCTCCGCTATTCCCTCAAAGTCCCCCTCCCTGACAGCCTCCCTCCCCCTCACTTTATAGGTGTATATCTCCTTCCCGCTTAAAGGGTCAAGACGGGGAACTTCAAAGACCTCCTCATAAGGGAACCATACCTTTATCCTCTCCCCCTCATATATCCTTGAAAGCTCATATTCATTGAAAGTGAGGACACCATTTTCCCCGGGCTCCTTTAAGGGCTCGACCTCCACCTCCTCCCCCGTTAGAAACCACTGAGCTATGATTCCGGGCATGAAGAGGGAGAGAACCTTTCCCTGGGTCTCAACCTCGAGGATGCCGAACCATTTATGTTTGAACCGTGGTATCTCCGTCCCTACAACCCTTCCCCTTCTCATTCAAAAAAACCTCCCCCTCCTCCACAGGGAGCCTGAGCAAAAACCCTTATATCTTACCTTAGATGTCTAATAGGTTCCCGGAGCGGGTTCCTTTCCGGGATGTAATTTCTTCCATTTCTCGAGGAGCTGTTCCTTTGTCTCCCTCCTCGTCTCATCGGGGACGCATGCGTCAACGGGGCATACCTCGACGCACTTGGGAGAAGGATACCATCCCACGCACTCCGTGCACCTATCCGGGTCTATCACATATGTGGTCTCACCCTCCTTTATAGCGTCATTTTTACACTCAGCCTCGCAGGCTCCGCAGCTTATACACTCCTCCGTTATCTTGTATGCCATACCTCCCTCCTATAAAATTTTTGTCCTGAAAGCCTCCTTTAAAGCTTTGGCGACATGGGATGGGACGAAATCGTCCACATTTCCCCCGAGCTCCGCTATCTCCTTGACAAGACTCGAGCTCAGAAATTGATACTCAGGGCTTGTTATAAGGCATACGGTCTCTATCTCGGGATAAAGTTTTCTATTCATAAGAGCCATCTCGAACTCCCTCTCAAAATCAAGGGTCATCCTCATGCCCCTGACTATAACCTTCGCTCCTATCTTTTTCGCAAACTCTATCGTGAGCTCCGAGTAGGATGTTACCTTCACATTCTTTAGATGCTTGACAGCCTCCTTAAAAAGCCTGACCCTCTCCTCAACGGGGAAGAGGATGTTCTTCTGGGGCGTCGCATATACGCCTATTATGAGCTCATCGAAGAGGGAGGAAGCCCTCTCGGCTATATCTATATGGCCGTATGTTACGGGGTCAAAGCTACCCGGATAGAGCGCCCTGCTCAATTTTCACCTCCTTCTTATATATTGAGACGACAGTATCTCCGTGTTCAAGAGCCCTGACCCTCACGAATTCCCCGAATCTATCGGGGAGGTTTTTCCTCCTGGAATGCTCAACGACCACAACCGTTCTCTCATTTACAACCTTTGATGAGAAGAGTTTTTCGAGAACGGGCTTTATATCCTCTTTATAAGGCGGGTCGAGGAAGATTATTCCGTAGCTTTGGGGGAGCTCGGAGATGGCTTTTTCAACCCTCATCCTCAAGATTTTCCCCCTTTTCTCGAAGCCCGCCCTTACAAGGTTCTCCCTTATTATATCGCACATTTTCCCGGATATTTCAACAAAATCTGATGACCCTGAACCCCTGCTCAGGGCTTCTATACCTAAAGCTCCCGTTCCGGCATAGAGGTCAAGGACTTTCGACCAGTCCGGGGCTAAATTCTCAAGGGATGAGAATATGGCTTCCCTTACTTTCCCGGAAGTTGGTCTTACGCCATATAAGGCTTTTAATCGAACCCCTTTGGCTTCACCTCCCGTTATTTTCATCCCTATATAATGCTATACTAAAAATGGGATGGTCGCAATATATGATACGACCCTGAGGGATGGTGCTCAGAGGGAAGGTATATCCTTCTCCGTTGAGGATAAGCTAAGGATAGCGAGGAAGATAGATGAGCTTGGAATACATTTCATAGAGGGTGGGTGGCCGGGTTCAAATCCGAAGGATATGGAGTTTCTGAGGAGGGTTAGGGGGGAGGATTTATCAAGCAAGATTGTTCCCTTCGGGAGCACGAGAAGACCCGGGAGGAGAGCGGAGGATGATCCGAGTCTCCTCGCAATAAAGGAGCTTGGATTTGAGTACGCCGCGATAGTCGGAAAAGCCTGGGACCTTCATGTTACGGAGATTCTCGGGACGGAGCTTGACGAGAATTTGAGGATGATAGAGGATTCGATAAAGTTTTTGAGGAGGTTCGGGATAAAGGTTTTCTTCGATGCCGAGCATTTCTTTGATGGTTTCAAGGAGAACCCATCCTATGCCTTAAAGGTGGTTGAGGTCGCTGCCGAAAGCGGTGCGGATGTTGTCGTTCTCTGTGATACGAATGGCGGAAGCCTCCCTGATCTCATAAGGGAGGGTGTTCTTGAGGCTAAGAAGATAGGCGTTCCCCTCGGCATTCACGCCCATAATGACTCTGAACTTGCGGTTGCCAATTCCATAGAAGCGGTTAAATGCGGTGTTGTTCAGGTTCAGGGAACGATAAATGGATATGGGGAGAGGTGCGGCAACACAAACCTCTGTTCCCTCATCCCGAATCTTGTTTTAAAGCTCGGGATAGAGTGCATACCGAGGGAGAAGCTAAAGAAACTCACGGAGGTTTCGAGATATGTTTCCGAGCTTGCTAATATCCCGCCCGATTCCCATCTCCCCTATGTCGGCTCGAGCGCCTTCACCCACAAGGCGGGTCTTCACATATCCGCGATTTTGAAGGAGGAGAGGAGCTATCAGCATGTGGACCCGGAGGCTGTTGGGAACAGGAGGAGGATAGTTATATCGGAGCTTTCGGGGAAGAGCGCGATAATGTATAAGGCTAAGGAGCTCGGGATAGAGTTTGAGAAAAGCCCTGAGGAGATTCTTGAAAAGATAAAAAGCCTTGAGAAGGATGGTTTTCAGTTTGAGGATGCCGAGGCTTCATTCGAGCTCCTCCTGAGAAGGTCGTCTCCTTCCTACAAACCGCCATTTGAGCTTATAGACTTCATGGTCTTGGTTGAGAAGAGGAGAAGACCTTCCATACACGGCTCCGAGGTTCTTGCGGAGGCTATGGTCAAGGTGAAGGTTGGGGATAGGATCATTCACACCGCATCCGAGGGCAACGGACCTGTTCATGCCCTTGATATGGCTTTGAGGAAAGCCCTTACCGAATTTTACCCCGGGATATCGAAAATAAAGCTTCTTGATTACAAGGTAAGGATTCTTGAGGAGGGGAGGGGGACTGATTCATGGGTGAGGGTTCTTATAGAGTCGACTGATGGCAAGGAGGAATGGAGGACTGTTGGCAGCTCCTCCAATATAATAGAGGCAAGCTGGATAGCGCTCGCGGATAGCTTTGAATACTGGCTTTTGAAGGAGGGTGGGTATGGAGAAGACAACGGCGAGGAAGTCAACGGAGAGCGCTAGGAAAGTAAGAGCCCTTGTTAAGAATTTATACAGAAGGGCTCATGAGGCGAAGAAGGAGGGGAAGAAGGTAGCTTACTGCATGGTCGGCTCCCTTTATGATGAGATACTCAGGGCTATGGATATAGTTCCCGTATGGACGGAGAACTATGCGGGTCTCTGCGCCGCAAAGAGGGTTGCGGAAGAATATCTTTTGAAAGCTGAATCTGAAGGGTATTCGAATCTTATATGCGGATATGCGAGGACGGGTATAGGTTTTGACGCCTTAAGGAAGGAGCTCGGGCAAATACCTGAGGGCGCGCCCGATGGGGGAATGCCTGAGCCCGACTTCCTTCTCGGCTCAAGCTACATTTGCGACCCGAGGTATAAATGGTATCAAGCCCTCCTCCACTATATGGATACGCCGATATATAACATAGATGTCCTCGTCCCTCCCGTGGGGGTTGATGTGGATGAGGTTGAGGAGGATTACATAAACTATCAGGTTGAGGAGCTTAGGGGTCTTATTTCATTCCTTGAATATCACACGGGAAAGAAGATGGATTACGATAGGCTCATGTATATAGTCGACCTCGCTGAAAGGACGAGAAGGAAGTGGTGGGAGGCTTATGAGCTTCGCAAGAACAAACCATGCCCCATGCCTGCTGAGGACCACTTCAATATATTCGTGCCCCATCATTTCATGCTGGGCGAGGAGGAAACCTACAGGTTCTATGAGGAGCTTTATAACGAACTTAAGGAGAAGGTTGATAAGGGTATAGGAGTTGTGAAGGAGGAGAAATTCAGGCTTCTCTGGGGAGGGGGGCTTCCCCCCTGGCACAGTATGTATATCTTCAACTATTTTGAGGAGAAGGGAGCTGTTTTTGTCGCTGAAACGGCTTACAGACCCCTTGAGCCTATAGATGTTCCCGAAAATATAAAAGACCCCTTGAGGATAATAGCCTACAGGGCATACAAGAGGTTCACATACAGGCATAAGAAAGCTATGGAAAACACGGGGAATCCGAATGTGGAGCTCCTCCTCGAGCTCATAAAGGAGTATGACGCGGATGGGGTGGTGATGCACGGGAGCCTCTCCTGCAGGGCATCAACTATAGGTCAGATTCACTTCAAAAACCTCATTCAGAGATATGTGAAAATCCCCGTCATGTTCATGGAGAGCGATATAGTGGATATAAGGGACTACTCGGAGGCGGAAACAAAAAGGAAAATAGACGACTTTATAGAAACCTTAGGGTGATTTTGTGGGGCTAAGTCTCCCTCATCTCCGGGGGTATTTCCGCCTCCACCTTCCTCTTAAGGGATATAAGGAGATCTATATCTTTGGAGAGGGCTGTTTGCTTTCTCTCAAGCTCCCTTACATCCCTTTCCAGCTTCTTTTTCGCTTCTATAAGGGAATCCGCCTCCTTTAACAGATTCTCCATCTTTTCCCTTATATCGGGTGTGTTTCTGTACTCAGATTTTATTTTCACAAATTCATCCATCTCCTCCCTTATTATCCTCCTTCTCTTAAGTTCCCAGTTAAGTTCTCTCCTTATGTTTTTGAGTTTCTCTTTATATTCCAAGAATTCCCTTTCAAATCTCTCCCTCCCTTCCCTTTCCCTCCTCTCCATCTCCCTTATGCTGTTTAGAATCTCCTCCCTCCTCCTCTCGAGCCTC
>CAZTWH010000013.1:0-9980 GCA_964617575.1 uncultured Dehalococcoidia bacterium | reverse complement strand
AAAGGGGAAATCCTCGACATAAAATATTTCAGACCCATTTGATATGGATTTTGGATTTTCGAGGGAGGAGGAGGCTTTCAGGCTTGAGGTTAGGGAATTCATAAGGGGCAATCTTTCCCCTTATGAGAGGGTGGATTTTTGGGTTTACTCCGATGCTTTTGTTCTTCGTGGGAGGGAATTTTTGAGGAGGCTTGGGGAGAGGGGGTGGCTTTGCATAACTTGGCCCAGGGAATATGGGGGTCTTGAGGAGGATGGGAAGAAGCAGTGGATTTTGATAGAGGAGCTTGGGATGGCTGGCGCACCGAGACCGGGCATGAATGTTGGTTATGTTGGACCCTCGATACTTCTCTACGGGACGGATGAGCAGAAGAGGTTTTTCCTTCCGAGGATAGCGAGGAATGAGATTCATTTCTGTCAGGGCTTTACGGAGCCCGATTCGGGCTCGGATCTTGCATCTTTAAGGACGCTCGCCATAGACAGGGGGGATCATTTTGTTATAAGGGGGAAGAAGACCTTCACGAGCTTCGCCCACTGCTCTGATTACTGCTATCTTCTTGCGAGGACGGACCCTGAGGCTGGCAAATACAGGGGTCTCAGTTTATTCCTTGTTGACATGAAGACCCCCGGTATAGAGGTTCAGCCCATAAGGGATACTTTTGGAGGTTATTTCTTCTGCGAGGTTTTCTTTGATGATGTAAAAATTCCGAAGGAATGTCTTCTCGGTGAGAAGAACAGGGGGTGGGAGGAGGCTATGAGGACCCTTGAGATAGAGAGGGTTCATTTCGGGGGAGGTCTTTTTATAGCCTCATCCTGCCTCGGCTTCCTTTACGAGCTTCTCGACCATATCGGGAAGCTTGACGAATTTATGAAGATAAAGTTTTCCGAGATAAGGATAGAGCTTGAGGTCGCAAGGCTTATGGCTCTTAGGGCTTTGTGGAAGCATTATATCGGCGAACCTTTCGGGATAGAGGCATCCATGAGCAAACTTTTCTCGAGCGAACTTTCGAAGAGGCTTTCCGTTCTCGCCCTCGATACCCTTGGTCTATCGTCCCTTAAGAAGCCCGGGGAGATGTCCATTGTGGGGAGGGCTTATTATTTATATCTCGGTTGTCCGTCCGAGACCATAGGTGCGGGAACATCCGAGATTCAGAGAAATATAATATCTATGAGGGGTCTTGGTCTTCCGAGGGGGTGAGTTATGGTAAACAAGATAGTTGAGAGTGTGGACGAGGCTGTGAGGGATATAAGGGATGGTTCCGTTATAGGGATAGGGGGTTTTGGTTATGCCGGGACGCCCTTCGCCCTTCTAAAAGCTCTTGCGAGGAGGGAGCCCAAGCCCAGGGACCTGACCCTTGTGGGTGTGGCTTTGAGGCAGTTCACCCATCTTGCCAGCGTAGGTGCTGTGAAGAAAGTCATAACGACCTATCCCGGATGGCCGGGGGCTTTGAGGACGAAGCTTGAGGCGAAGGACCCTGTAACGCAGGGCTATCTTAGGGGTGAGATAGAGGTTGAGATAGTTCCTCAGGGCAATTATGTTGAGAGATTGAGGGCTGCGGGTGCGGGGATACCGGCGTTCTACACGCCTGTTGGTGCTGGGACGGAGCTTGGGGAGGGGAAGGAAGTCAGGGTTTTTGATGGCGTTGAGTGCATCCTCGAGAGGGCTTTGAAGCTCGACTATGCCCTGATAAGAGCTCACAAAGCTGATAGATATGGGAACCTCGTATACAGGGGGACGACGAGGGCTCACAACCCGATAATGGCTATGGCTGCTGATATAACGATCGTTGAGGTTGACGAGATAGTTGAGCTTGGGGAGATAGACCCGGAAGCTGTTGTGACGCCGGGGATATTTGTTAAAAGGGTTGTCAAGGCTCCGAAGGATGACCCCTACGATTTTTACAGGGAATTCTTTTATGATGAGATGAAGGATTTCCTTGATTATTTACATGCGAGGAGGGGGAAATGAAGGGGCTTACGAGGGAACTTCTTTGCCTCAGGGCTGTTAGGGAGCTTAAAGAGGGGATGTATGTTAATCTGGGCATAGGGATGCCCACGGAGGTTGCGAATTATATACCGGAGGATATGGAGGTTTTTCTCCACTCGGAGAACGGGATTCTCTGCTATGGGGGGATTTTATCGGAGGAGGAAGCTGATCACGAGTTTGTGAATGCCGGTGGACAGCCCGTATCTTTAAAACGGGGTGCGAGCCTTTTCGATACAGCCTGTGCCTTCGCGATGATGAGGGGAAGGCATCTTGACCTCACCATAATAGGCGCCTTTCAGGTATCCGAGAAGGGGGATATAGCCAACTGGAAGAGGAAGGGGGACATACTGGGGACGGTGGGTGGTGCTATGGACCTCGCCCTGGGTGCGAAGAAAGTAATGGTCCTTATGGAACATACCGAGAGGGACGGGACCCCGAGGATAGTTAAAGAGCTCACCCTTCCGGTAACGGGAAGGAGAGCTGCTAATTTCATCCTCACAAACCTCGCCTTTATAGAGGTCACGCCCCAGGGTCTTGTTCTTAAGGAGGTGGCGCCGGGGGTGAGTGTTGAGGAGGTAAAATCCTCGACGGAGCCGGAGCTTATAATATCGCCTGAACTAAAGGAGATGGAGGTATGATGAGGCATCCTCTTCTGAGGGAAGAGCATGATCTTCTGAGGACGACGGTTAGAAGGTTTGCTGAGAGGGAGATATCCCCTCATATAGAGGAGTGGGAGGAGAAGGAGGAATTTCCAAGCTGGATTTTCAGGAAGATGGGCGAGCTCGGTCTTCTCGGGATAAGATTTCCCAAGGAATATGGGGGGCAGGATGCTGATTACATAACATCGACGGTCCTCGCGGAGGAGCTCGCCTGGGCTGATTCTGGTGCCATAGGCATGGCTGTGGGTGTTCAGAGCGAGTTCGCAACACCTCCCATAGTTAAATTCGGAACGGAGGAGCAGAAGAGGAAGTATATAATACCTGCTTGCAGGGGTGAGAAGATATTTGCCCTCTGTCTAACGGAGCCGAATGCCGGCTCCGACCTCGCATCCATAGAGACGAGGGCGAGGAAGGTTGGGAACAAATGGATACTCAACGGCAGGAAGATATTCATAACGAATGGTGTTCGTGCTGACTGCTATCTTGTTCTCGCGAGGACGAGCGGTGAGAAGGGAACCCACAGGGGCATGTCCATCTTTGTGGTTGAAAGGGATTTCAAGGGCTTTGAGGTTGTGAGGAAGCTTAAAAAGCTTGGTATGAGGTGCTCTGATACGGCGGAACTTGCCTTTGACGATTGTGAAGTTCCCCTTGATAATCTTGTGGGTGAGGAGGGGAAGGGGTTTTACCACATAATATGGGAGCTTCAGGGGGAGAGGTTATGGGCGGGCGGGAGCTGTGTTGGGAGGGCTCAGAGATCCTTTGAGCTTGCCCTGAATTATGCGAGGGAGAGGGTGCAGTTCGGCAAGAGGCTTTGTGAGTTTCAGGCTATAAGGCATAAGTTTGCGGATATGGCTACCGATATAGAAGCCGCGAGAAACCTTGTTTATTACACGGCGTGGAAGTTTGATCAGGGCGAGGTTCCTCTGAAGGAGGCTTCCATGGTGAAGCTTTTCTGCGCCCAGATGGCTTTCAGGGTTATAGATGAGGCTTTACAGATATTCGGTGGGTATGGATATATGATGGAGAATCCCATTCAGAGGTTCTGGAGGGATATAAGGCTCGCGAGGATAGGCGGGGGAACCGACGAGATACAGAAGGAGATAATAGCTCACGAGCTCTTCGGGAGTGAGTGATTAATCTATTATCCCCCCTCCTATAACAGCATCCCCTTCGTAAAAGACCGCTGATTGCCCCGGTGTTATAGCCCTTAACGACTCTTTAAGCCTCACTTCAAATCCATCGCCCAGGGGCACTATCTCCGCGGGCACTTCAGGGGCTCTGTATCTCACCTTAACCTTGGCAAGGAAAGGCTCCTTTATATCCCGGATAAGTCTTATATCGGATACTGTGAATCTATCCCTGTAAAGTTCCTCCTCCTCACCCACATGGATTGCGTTATTTTCAGCGTCTATCCTTATAACAAATAAGGGCTTTTTATGCGCCCCTATCCCCCTCCTCTGACCTATCGTGTAATGTATTATCCCCTTATGCTCTCCTATCTCCTTCCCATCCTTGAGTATGGGTCCCGGCTTTATTTTTTCGGGGAAGAGGCTTTTTATGAGTTCAGTGTACCTCCTTCCCCTCACAAAACATATCTCCTGACTCTCCCTGAAACCCAAGCCTTTCATATCTTCGAGCTCTTTTTTCCTCTTCCAGCCCAGGGGCATGAGGAGTTTCCCGAGCCTTTCTCTCTTTATCCTGTAGAGCATATATGACTGGTCCTTATTTTCATCCAAACCTTTAAGGAGACATCCCTTATCCACCCTCGCATAATGTCCTGTCGCGAAAAACTCAGCTCCCATCTCCATAGCTTTGTCGAAGAGGAAACCGAATTTTATAATCTCATTGCATATAACACATGGATTCGGAGTCCTCCCCCTTATATATTCGAGGCAGAAATACTTTATAACCTTCTCAAAAAATATATCCTTAAGGTCAACTTCATAGACGGGGAAGTCGTAAATAGCCGGGAGCTCCTCCTGCCCCTCAAATATTCTCATATGTATTCCGAAGACCCTATACCCCTCCTTCCTCAATATGAGGGCTGTTATGTAGGAATCCGCGCCTCCGCTTATCGCCACAGCGACCTTCATCCAAGAGAAGTGTATCAATTTTAATTATGGGTTAAAATAGAAAAAGTGAGGGCTCTTATTCAAAGGGTGAAGAGGGCATGCGTTAGGGTGGGGGGTGAGGAGGTCGGGAGGATAGGGAAAGGTCTTCTTGTCTTCCTCGGGGTTATGAAGGGGGATGGGGAAGAGGATATATTTTATCTCGCGGATAAGATAGTGAACCTCAGGATATTCGAGGACGAGGATGGGAAGATAAACCTCTCCCTCCTTGATGTGAAGGGCGAGATACTATGCGTGAGCCAGTTCACCCTCCTTGCCGAGACGAGGAAGGGTAGGAGACCGAGTTTCACCCAGGCTGCGCCTCCCGAAGAGGCGAGCCGGCTTTTTGAAAAATTTACATCCGAGCTGGAAAATAAAGGTGTGGGGGTTAAGAGGGGGGTTTTCGGAGCTCATATGGAGGTCGAGCTCGTAAATGACGGACCTTTCACTATAATGATAGATAGCAGGGAGAGACTGCTGCCGAGGAGGGGGTGATGTTAAGGTGGATTCTTATAGGAATAGGCGGGTTTATAGTTATAGTCCTCGCCGTCTTGGGTGTCCTTTACTACCTCTTCACAAGACCGCCCGCAGAACTCTCCGAGATGAGGGAGGTTAACATAACCGAAGAGGCGAGCAAAAGCTTTGATGAGAAGATGGAGCATTTTCGGAAGGCTCTTGAGGGGGGTGGGGAGGTTGAAATAGAGCTCACGGAGGAGGAAGTATCATCCAAGATACTGGATGTTGCGAAGGAGAAGCTTGAGGGGACGCCCTTAAAGCCGGAGAAGATAATGATTAACTTCAAGGATGGGGAGGTTGAGGTTGGTGGGGAGGTGAAGGTTAATTGGGGACCGAATCCAACTGTAAACATATGGGGCAGGGGTGAGGTTGAGGTTGAGGAGGGGAAAATAAAGTATAAACTCAAGGAGCTCAAGATGGGGAGCGTGCCGGGACCCGTTATGAACCTTTTGAAGAAATACATCCCTGAGGAGGGCAAGGAGGGGGAGATAAAGATAAAGGACCTTGAGGCTCTGGATATAGAGATAAAGGAGGGTAAAATTATACTTAAGGGAAAGAGATGACGAGGCTCCTTCTTATAAGGCACTGTGAGAGCACATGGAATCTTGTCGGGAGATATCAGGGGAGGATAGACACCGAACTATCCGAGCTGGGGATGAAGCAGGCTGAGATGATAGCTGAGCATATAAAGAATAGCTTCAAACTCTCCGTTTTATATTCAAGCCCTCTGAGGAGAGCCCTTCACACAGCCGTTATAATAGCCACAAAGCTCGGGATAGGTGTTGAGGTGAGGGAGGGTCTCACGGAGATAGACCATGGCGCTTGGAATGGGCTTTTAAGGTCCGAGGTTGAGAAGAGATACGGACCCATTCTTAATGAATGGCTCACCCATCCCGGAAGGGTGAGGATGCCGGGAGGGGAAGGTCTTATGGATGTTCTCGATAGGGCTTGGAGGGTTGTTGAGGAGATTATAGAGAAACACGAGGGGGAGGATGTCGGGATATGCTCTCATAATGCGGTCCTCAAGGTTATAATCTTAAAAGCCCTATCCCTCCCCCTCGATAATTTCTGGAGAATAGGGATAGATAACGCATCGCTATCCCTCCTCTCTCTGGATGGGGAGATGAGGCTCTCTTACCTCAATGACACCTGTTTCCTTGGTCCGTACAGGTCCGAATCGGAGGGCGAGGCTTTATAACTTCCCCTCTATCTCCTCTATAGCCTTCCTCTGACAGGATATGATCTCCTTTATCCCCTTTTCAGCCAGCCCTAATAGCTCTGAGAGTTCATCCCTGTCAAATGCCCTCCCCTCACCCGTCCCCTGTATTTCGACAAATTCGCCCCTATCCGTCATAACTACATTCAGGTCCACATCAGCCCTCACATCCTCCTCGTAGCAGAGGTCGAGCATGGGAAGCCCGTCAACTATCCCCACGCTAACAGCAGCTACAATATTTTTCACGGGGATCGTATTTATCTCCCCCATCTCCTTCATCCTGAGAAGGGCTTGGTATATTGCCACCCATCCACCGCTCACGGATGCCGTCCTCGTGCCTCCGTCAGCCTGAATGACATCACAGTCAACTATAAGCGTCCTCTCACCGAGGAGGGAGAGGTCGAAGCCCGCCCTCAGGGACCTTCCTATAAATCTTCTTATCTCGTAATTCCTCCCCCCCATCTCCCTCGGTGTTCTCGTTATCGTGGACCTCGGGAGCATGGAGTATTCAGCCGTTATCCACCCCCTCCCCTCGCCTTTGAGAAAAGGAGGAACCCTCTCCTCAACGCTCACAGCACATATAACCTTCGTCATCCCCATCTCTATGAGGACAGAGCCCTCAGCATGGGCAAGGTAAGATGTCCTTATCTTTAAAGGTCTTATCTCGTCGTTTCTTCTTCCATCAACCCTCATATCTTCTCCAGTTTGGCGTAGCTCTGAAGGAGCCTCTTCACGCTCCCATCATCGAAAGCAACCATAACCTCCATATCATCTCCGGATTGAGAGAGGGAAAGGACAACCCCCTCCCCGAATACCCTGTGCCTCACCCTGTCCCCCACCTTTATAAGCTCGATTTTCGGCTTCGATGGCAAAGGCTCGCATGCCTCCGCCGGTATATCCATAAGGAACCTCGATGGCATCGCATATCCGTAGCTTCCCCTCATCGAGAATGAGAGATAAACCCTCTTCATAGCCCTCGTTATCCCCACATAGCAGAGCCTCCTCTCCTCCTCCACCTCCTCATCTTCCATGGATTTATAATGGGGGAGAACACCCTCCTCCATACCCGCTATAAATACCACGGGGAATTCAAGCCCCTTGGATTGGTGAAGGGTTATAAGGGTCACCGCATCTGCCTCCGGGTCATATCGGTCTATATCCGTGAGGAGAGTTATACTCTCAAGGAAAGAGGGGAGGTCTTCGTATTCCTCCGAGGCTTTCCTGAGCTCAATTATGTTCTCTATCCTCTCATCGTCGTTTATATACTCGTAATACCCCGTCCTCTTTACCACCTCATCTATTATCTCAGATGGTCTGCCCCCAAGTCCCTCTATAAGCTCAACAAAATCCTTAAGGGCTAAAAGCCTTTTCCTCTGAATACCCCCCTCCTTTATAACATCCTTTATCGTATCGAAAAGGCTCTTTCTTGATGATAAAGCCCTCTCCCTTATCTCCTTTATCGTCTTCTCACCTATCCCCCTCGGAGGAACATTTATTACCCTCATAAGGCTTGTATCATCCGCCCTGTTCTGGACAACTCTAAGATAGGCTATTATATCCTTTATCTCCTTCCTCTCATAAAACCTTATCCCTCCTACAAGTTTGTAAGGTATCCCGAGCCTTATAAAAGCCTCCTCAAAAGGTCTCGACCTCGCATTTATTCTGTACATAACAGCTATATCCCTGAAACTGAAGCCCTCCGATAGAAGTTTCTCTATCTCCATGGCTATAAGATGAGCCTCCTCAAATTCGGAATGAGCCTTGATTATGGTTATGGGGTAGCCATCCTCATTCTGGGTCCATAGATTTTTTTCCATCCTTGTTTTGTTTGCGGATATGAGCTTATTCGCCGCCGAGAGGATTTTCCTTGTTGACCTGTAGTTCTGCTCGAGGAATACAACCTTCGTACCATCGAAATCTTTCGGGAAATCGAGGATGTGCCGGAGGTCTGCGAACCTCCACGAATATATCGACTGGTCGGGGTCCCCGACCGCGAATAAATTCTTGTATTTGCCCGCTATAAGCTTTGAGAGGACATACTGGGATAAATTCGTATCCTGGAACTCGTCTATTAAAAGATGAAGATACCTCTCCTGAAGGGATGAGAGGACATCCTCCCTCGACCTTAGAAGGAAGACCGTCTTCATTATGAGGTCATCAAAGTCAAGGGCTTTTGACCTCATAAGAATATCCTCATATCTCTCATAAACCCTTTTAACAACATCATCGAAGTAGCTCTCGACCTCCATTTCCTCATATGTTCTGAGCCTCGCCTTCATGGCTGATATCTTCTCCTTTATCCTTTTTGGGGGAAAATTTTTCTCATCTATATTTAGCTCGGAGAGGGCTTGTTTTAGAGCTGTGAGGGAATCCTCATCATCGTATATAACGAAATGTCTGTCTATTCCTATTTTCTCCCCGTAGGTTCTCAAAATCCTCGCGCATATGGCGTGGAATGTTCCTATTGTAAGGTCGTCCGCCTTACCTATAAGCCCCTCCACCCTCTCCTTCATCTCCCTTGCCGCCTTATTTGTGAAGGTGACAGCCATTATCCTCCTCGGGCTTATTCCGACCTCTTTCACGAGGTAAGCTATCCTGTGGGCTATAACCCTTGTCTTCCCGCTTCCGGGACCCGCTATTACGAGGACGGGACCTTGGAGGTGAAGGACAGCTTCCCTTTGGGCGCTGTTCAGGTCCTTAAGGACATCCATGACCAATTCTATTCTATAATAGGATTGAAAATTTGTACGGGGGGTTGATATGGGGATAGATTTTGAGCTCACTCCGGAGCAGAGGTCCCTTAGGGATTGGGTGAGGGGTTTTGTTGAGAAGAGCATAAAGCCGAGGGTATTTGAGATAGAGGAGAATCCTGAGGCGAGCGATGAGATTTTGAGGGAGGCTTCAAAGATAGGTCTTCTCGCCCTTCCTATACCTCAGGAATACGGGGGCGGGGGTGTATCGAGCATTGAGACGAATATAGCCCTTGAGGAGATAGCTGTTGGGGACGGAGGTATAGCGACGGCTATAGGTGCGAGCTGGTTTGGTATGACGCCGATACTTATAGCGGGAAACAGGGAGCAGATGGATAGATTCCTGCCACCCCTCGCTTCGAAAGACGAGGTTAACCTCTGCTGCATGGCTATGACGGAGGAGCAGGGAGGTTCGGATATAGAGGACCACAGGATGGGGGGAAGGACCATAAGGACGAAGGTGAGGGAGGAGGGCGAATATTATGTGATAACAGGGAGGAAGATGTGGCCCAGCAATTTCGACATAGCCACTTTTTATACAACCGTGGCTACATTCGACCCCACCGGTGAGGAGGGGACATGTGTGATTGTTGTTGAGAGGTGGAGGGAGGGTCTTTCCTTCGGTCAGCCTGAATATAAGATGGGGATGCATGGCGATAGAAATGGTGAGATAATTTATGATGATGTTAAGGTTCCCAAGGAGAATCTCCTCGGCGGGAAAGGTCTCGGGCTTAAAATCCTCACGAG